>CAJXRJ010000742.1 GCA_913058555.1 uncultured bacterium | reverse complement strand
GGCTCGGAGATGTGTATAAGAGACAGATCGACTTCCGTCTGCGCACCCGCTACGTCGACGTCCGGATCGATGACCTGGATGCAGCCATCGACCAGGCCCTCACGTGGAAGGCCGAGGGGGTCGCGAAGTCCATTGGTGTGCCGTGCAACGCGGTGGCGCTATTGCGACGCCTCATCGAACGCAAAGTCGTTCCGGATGTCCTCACTGACCAGACGAGTGCCCACGATCCGTTGGGTGGCTACGTGCCGGACAAGCTTTCCCAAGCGGAGGCCTGCAGCCTGCGCGAGAAAGACCCGGAGGAGTACCAGCGTCGTTCGTTCGCGACGATGAAGGAACACTGCGAGCTGATGATCGAGCTCCAGGCCCAGGGGGCAGACACCTTCGACTACGGCAACAATCTCCGGGGTCACGCCAAGGAAGCGGGCCTCGAGAACGCATTCGACTTCATCGGCTTTGTGCCGAAGTACATCCGTCCCCAGTTCTGCGAGGGGCGCGGGCCATTCCGATGGGTGGCACTGTCCGGGGACCCCGAAGACATTCGGGTCACCGATCGCATCCTGCTCGAACTCTTCCCGGACGACGAGCCCTTGTCGCGGTGGCTGCACATGGCGGAGGAGCGCGTGGCCTTCCAAGGCCTCCCTGCGCGAATCTGCTGGCTCGGATACGGGGAGCGCGAGAAGGCCGGGCTCGCGTTCAACGACGCCGTCAAGCGCGGCGACATCAAAGCTCCGATTGTGATCGGGCGCGACCATCTGGATTGCGGCTCGGTGGCATCGCCGAATCGCGAGACGGAAGCCATGAAGGACGGGACGGACGCCGTCGCTGACTGGGCGATCCTCAACGCCTTGGTCAACACCGCTGCGGGGGCGAGCTGGGTGAGCTTCCACCACGGCGGCGGCGTGGGGATGGGCTACAGCCTGCACGCGGGGCAAGTGACCGTCGCCGACGGCACTGCCGAGGCCCACGAGGCCCTGTCGCGCGTCCTCAATGCAGACCCAGGCATGGGTGTGATTCGTCACGTGGACGCTGGCTACGAAGAGGCCGAGCGATGTGCCCGCGAGCGCGGCGTCGACGTGCCCATGTCGAAGGACTAGCCGAGCAGGTCATTGCCCGGTTCGGACGCCCCGCCCCGCTCGGGGAGGCGGCGTCCGAGGGGGCAACGAGAACACCCCAAATCAGGACGGTTCCTCGAAGGAGGCGGCGATTGCGCCGCCTCCTTCTTTTTTTGTGCAAGTCGAAGCAACCAACCTGGGGCTTCTGTCATACACGGGACATGGGCAGTCCATGTTGCGGCTCTTGTCGCCAGGACGCTGCGCGCGGAAGTGAGACCTACAAGAGGGAGAGTGCATGCAAGGCGCTTCTCGGCTGGGTAGTGCGCTCGCTTGCGTGGATGCCGTCCGGTGGCTTTGGTGCGCCGTCCGTCCCCCCTCGAAGGCATGTCTGGGTCTCCGCCTTTGGCGACCCACGCCGTGCCGTCTCGGCCCTCCTTTTCTCCAATGACAATGCGAATCGAGTCTTCAAAGTGCTTTTCCCCTCTCGTCGCTGGCCCCTCGGCCTTCATCGGCCTCATGACTCTCGGGGCCGCGGCGATGGCCACTCATCCGCCAGCTGACCCGGTCGAGCCGGGGGCCCGTTTGCAGCTGGACTGCCTGGCCATCCAGAAAACAACCGGTGAGATTGGGATCTCCCACGCCGTTCAATTGGACCGTGACGGCCGCCTCGACCTGCTGACACAGGTCGGCGATGACCTCGTTTTCGTGAGCGGCCCCGATCCACGTCAGTACTCGGAGGACATCGGCCTCCACGGGGTCACGGCCTTCGCCGTCGTACCGGTTCAAGGAACCTCGACCGTTGCGGGCGCAGCGGTCGTGGCCGACTCATTTGGACTCGCACAGTTGGAGCATGTGAGCTCCGACGAGGGCGAGTGGTCTTTTGTACGTCATCAAGTGGGGCCCCAGCGCTGGGCCGGTGTTCAGGCCATGACCCTCGTGGACTGCGATGCCGATGGCGACCAGGACCTTTTCGGGCTGAGCGCGGACGGGATGACATTGCTGCGCATGGATCGCCTTTCGAATGGCGGATGGGTTGAGGGTCCCGACGCTGGGCTCGGGCTTGTGGTGCATGGGCTGGCGGGAATTCGCTGGGCCGGCTCGACGCCCAGTTTGATCGGCTACTCACCAGGGCCTGTGGGGGGCGACGACACCGTGGTCGTGATGGACCTCGATGGCGGCGTGTACTCCATGATCACGCCCGGTGGTCCGATCGAGCAGTTGGTCGTCCTCGACGATGCCGAAGGCGCGGATTCCGTGGCGATCTTGAGCGGAGCCGAGGTGACGGTGATCCGCCCCGACGGAACGCTCGAAAGCGCCACGGACTGGTCTGGACTGGCGCCCAGCGGCGTGTCGAGTGCCGACGTCAACAGGGATGGCCGTGCGGACCTGCTCTTGAACTCCACCGTGACCGACGAAGTGCGAGTGCTGTTTGCCAACGCTGATCCTGCGGCCACCGCCCGATTCGACGGGCTCGCAACGGCAACGGTCGCCCTTGAGCTCGATGGCGTCGACATGTCCGCTCAGCAGGCGGCGCCGGTCGCGGCGGACTTTGACGGGGACGGGGACTTGGATGTGATCCAGCTCATCGACGCGACCCGGCGGGGCGTCTTGGGCCGAAGCGTTGCCATGGACGAAACGGCGATGCATGCCACCTTGAAGGCGGCGGACTGGATCCTGACGCCGGGCACGTGTTCGGCGTACCTGTCGTTTGCGCTTCCCCCCCTTCCGGACGGGAGCGCACCGGATTGGCTTGAGGTCACCCTCTCGTCGACAGTCGGTGCCCAAGGGGCATTGGGCGTGACCTCCGTTGTCTTCAACGATGTCGTGAGGACCGGCGGCAGCGCCGTGGGGGATTCCACGGACATGGTCATCCATCTCGACCACGAGCTGGGCGAAAAGACGAGCCTGCTCGTCCGAGCGCTCGGGGACAGCCCGAGCGGTCAGTCAGTGGATCGCGTTGGCCCTGAGAAGGTCTTCGGGTTCGTGCGCTCCGACGGTTTGAGCCGCGGCACGAACAACGGCGTGGACCCCACCCGGGATGACGGGGTCAACACTGAGGATTGGCCGCCCCTTCCTCCCAAGCCTGTCACGATCGAGTGAACGGCCGCGGCCATCGTGGTCCGGCCTAGCGCCGGCGGGTCGGGCCCCAGCCCAGCAGCTGCAGCCCGGCCCAAAAGTGTGGGTGGGCGAACTCCGGCCGCCTTTGCACTTCCATGCGGGCCTTGAGCATCGCGTGGCCCGCTGTGGCGCCGTCCTCCAGGAATGCGCGGCTGAATGCCTGCGCGTGGATGGACGTCGCCTCGCGGTCGTTCTGCTCGCCCGAGGCGACGACCACCGGGACGCCGGCCCCAAGGAAGGCGCCACCGAGGTGGCTTGCGCCGGCGTCTCCCATGCGGCGGTGGCCCCTGGCCACGTCGCAGGCCGCGAGGTAGACGGCTTGGGGAGTTCCCCCTGGGCCTGCGTCATCGAGGACCTGCTCCACGAAGCGGGCGTCCACGAGCTCGAAGCCGGTTTCACCGGCTTTGGTGACTTCAAGGCCGGCGGGTCGGTCGCGCTGGATCTCGTAGCGCCCATGGGTCCACGCGAGGAGGAGCTCAGCTCCCGATCGCAGGGCCCTGTCTCTTATACACATCTCCGAGCCCACGAGACTAGGCAT
>CAJXRJ010000741.1 GCA_913058555.1 uncultured bacterium | reverse complement strand
GTCCGATGGACGACATTCTGAATAGCCGACTTGTTCAACGGCCTGCTAGGGGGCGCCGCGCGTACGCTGGAGTCTCGGGACGGGAGTCCCCTTTTAGCCACACGTGAACGGATCGTGACCTCCCGTGCCTCTTCTTGGGCCTTGGGCTGTCCCAGGGGCTCCATGTGGGAAGACGAGTGGGTGGAGTTCACTCCGCCGCCACGATCGCGCGATAGTCTTATCGGAACCTCCCTCGGATCGCTGCCAATCGGCCGCGAAGTGGGGAATTGTGGTGTTCCGGCGCCGCTCGCCCGTCGCCTTCCTAGATCCGTACACCTCTTCCGATTCGATGCGCTTCGTCACGGTCCTGATCATCATCATGCTTGTCGCGACGGTTTACATCGCGAACATGGCGCCCGGCAAGAAGGGGACTGAGCCCACCACCTCGGCCCGCCCGGCGGCGGTGGATTCCGGCGACTCCCAGGCGAAGGACGTCGAGACGGCCAAAGGGCTTGTCCTGAATGAAGAGGACCTGCCCACGTCCTTTCCCGCCGAGCTGACCCAGCGCAGCCGTGCCCTGGACGCCGTGTCGGTTCCGAGTGACAGCGCGGTGGGCGACGCCAACCGCAATCCGTTCCTGATGGACGTGGACGAGGCGGCGCGCCGACGCAAGGAGAGCAGCCTCGAGAAGACCGCTGCCCCCACTGGTGAAAGCTCCGCGGAGACGGCACCCATCGACCCCCCGGGGCCCGACGTCACCGAGGCCCCCAAGGTGGACCCCGCGGCCCTCGCCACTCGCACCTCCGGGTTGCCCGTCCCGGTTCCAGTGCCCATCGAATCGGATCCTGGCGCCGGGGAGCCCACGAACATTGACAGCGCGGTCGCGCCCGAAAAGACGGAGCAGCGCCTGGCTGAATCGCGCCCCGCGGCGGGTTCGGTGAGTGCCGCTGGCACCGCTTCGCTGCAGGTGTCGGTTCCCGAGCGCACGAGCGTGCCGGACACGCGGCGTGCTCCTGCCCTCCGTGAACCGACGCCTGGCGTTCCCTCCGCTGACTCCTCCATGGACCCCTCCAGCGTGCCGGCGGAAAGCGTTCCGTCACAGCCCGCCGCGCCCGTGGACACGCGCCCCACGGGGGACCAGGATTCGCCGGAAGCCGTGCCCGCGGAGGTCGATCCCGTGTCTCCGGTTCCGGCCGAAACGTCTGGCGACGCCAAGCCCGAGCCTGAACCCAATCCTGCGGTGAAGGCACCCGCCGAAGCTGCGGCCAAGAACGTAGGACGCATCGACGGCAAAGTGACTGACGAGGGCGGGAAGGCGACTTCGTCCATCACTGTGGAAGCCTACGACGCCGCGACGGGGGCACTCCTTGGGAGCGCCCAATCAGGCAAAGACGGCGTTTTCACCATGGGGGAGCTGCCCGAGTCGAAGGTGTCGCTGCGGGTCGTCCCTGGGAGTGTGCCGCTCGGCCTCGCCGCGCCCGTTGGGCTCGAGGTTTGCCGAACCGGCGACGAGCCGATGGGCTACGGCGCCGTTTGCGTCACCCCGCAGGCGAAGCCTGCGGTGCCCGCGTCGATCGTTCTTCCTTATTCCTCTGGCGTGCAAGGCACCGTCGTTGGGACGGGCGGCAAGGCCATGCGCGGAGCCATCGTGCGAGCTGTCTCCAAGGTCGAGGGATTCGAAGGCGTCAAGACCCTCGCCACCACCGACCGCGAAGGCTTCTTCTTCCTCACCCTCGTGCCCGGCCCATACGAGCTGCAGATTGCGCCCCCCAAGTCCGCGAAGCGTGAGCGCCCGCGCCGGATTCCGATCGAGGCGGAAGGGGGCTCGGCCATTGTGATGGACACGATCGACCTGACGAAGATCCCGAAGGACCAAGCCCTGTTGGAGCCCTTTGACGAAGACGTTGAGGTCGCGGAGGCTTCCGCGAAACTCCCCGGCGAGGTCAGCCTCACTCCGGAGGTCGGCACCACGCCCGAGGCCAGCACGGCACCCGAGGCCAGTACGGCACCCGAGGCCAGTACGGCACCCGAGGCCAGTACGGCACCCGAGGCCAGTACGGCACCCAAGGTCGGCACGGCACCTGGGGCCAGCGCTGCACCCAAGATCAGCGCTGCACCCAAGATCAGCGCTGCACCCAAGGTCAGCGCTGCTCCCAAGGTCAGTACAACACCTGAGGTCATCGCTGCCCCCAAGCCTTCCCCTGAGAAGCCAGCGATCGCCGCCCCCGTCTCGCTCCCGGTGCCCGTCGCCGAGAAGGAGCCGGTTTTGCTCGGCTCCACGGGCCTCAAAACCCCCGGCGTCCGCGCCATCACCGAGGAAAAGGACGATGGCAAAGTGGCCCTCACCGGCCGCGTCATCTCTACCTGGGGCGAAGCGGTTGACGGGATTCACTTGGTCGTGACGGATGGGGCCGGGAAGGTCCAGGCCGAGGGATACACGAACGCCGAGGGCAAGTACCTGCTCCCCGGAGTGCCGGTGGGGGAGTGCATGCTCGCGATGGCGCCCAACGCGCCCATCGGCAAGCGCGGATCCCGCGGGATCATCGTTCGTGTCCGCCCCAAGCCCATCGAGGTGCGCACCTTCCCCGGACAGGTGCGCGTCGTCGTGGAGGATCAGGTCGTCGATGTCGCACCGATCTTCCGTGTCGACGGCACGATCGAGGTCTCCAAGGAGTCGTTTGCGACCTTCAAGCGCGACCTGATCGCCAGGGGCCCGGGCATGGGCAAGCTCAGCGATGAGCGGATCCTGCGCATCTACTATCGAGGCCTCCAGCTCGTCCAAAAGAACACCGGTGGCAAGGGCAAGGCCCGCCACATCGAGATCACCCCGAACGGGTCGTTCTCCTGGGAATGCAGCCTGCCCGCGGAGGACGTGCTCTTTGTTCTCTCCCCGCGGAGCTCACTCCCCAGCCCGGCCTACAAGGGCCCGGTCGGCGTCGAAGTCACCCCGGCCGGCGTGCGAACCGCCAAGCTGACGATCCAGTACCCGCCAAGCCCGAAGCCGCCGGCCCCGAAGGTCAAAAAGCCCGCGGAGAAGCGCGCGGAGAAGCCGGTTACGTCCGCTACGACGCCCGGGGCTGTGTCAGGTGCAGATCTAGCGCCCGTACCGCAGTTATATCTTCCCTGAGTTCAACGAACCGAAAGGGTGAAGCCCGTGCGTCTGGCCGGGCATGTATCCAGACGCGACGAGCGTTGTCGGAGCCCCCGGTACCAACAGTGACGAAGGAGCCGTGACTCCCGCTCCATGTTGGCTCCCCCGCCGCGAAGCGGGAACTTGAAGAGGCTGGACACCCCTCTGATGGCACGTATGGGTCAGGGACGCCGCTGAGTGGGGTCATTGTCAGTGGGGTCGCGTTCCCAGCACCGGAGTACCTAGCGGGTGGGCCGAAGGCGGCTGGCTCCCGCGGACCTTGTACTTCGGGCATCGACAGGCGCTACGGAATAGTGCGTAGCCAAGGAATCCCAGTCGAGATTCTGCTCACTGGCTCCCGCGATACCCGTATGGGGGTACTGTGGGCTTATCCCGGTTATGAACACTCGCATCCAGCACCTCCTACTGGTCGCGCTCTTTGCGGCCGCACATCTCTTTGTGCAGCCGCTGGTGTCGACTGGGTGGTGTAAGGGCGCGGCGGCGGTGGGGGGGGAGTGCTGTTGCTGCCCGGACGACGCTGCCCCGACTTCCTGCTCTGGATGCTGTGGCGAGGATGAACACTCGGGCGGCTCGGACGAGGAGCCC
>CAJXRJ010000740.1 GCA_913058555.1 uncultured bacterium | reverse complement strand
CCGTTGAGGATGCGAGTGAAGTCCACGCGCGAGGCCGAGTCCTCGGCGGCGGCGGCGACCTTGGCCACGAGCGAAGCGGCGGGGGCGTCTTGGGGGACCGACCCTTGGAGCTGAAGCGCGCTGACGAATCGATCGTCCCGGGGCTCGCCCGCGGGCAGCGCGTTCTGGGCCATCATGGCGAGGCCTGCCCGATCCGGGATGCGCCGCTTGTGGGTGAGGTAGGCGCGTGAGATGAGCCAGGCCGTCCCGAGCCCGAGGGCGGCCAGGTGCATGAGCCGGATGACCACCGGCAGCTTCAGGATTCGGTCGGCTCCGTACATGAACAGGAGCCAAAGAGCCGCGCACCCCACGACGGTGCCGACGCCATGAAGCCAAACGCCGCGGCGAATCCTGGAACCGAGGCGGTTCAGGATCGCATCCAGTCGCGGCGTGGCTTGGCCGGCGCCCGCGCGGGCGTCGGAGTTGGAAGCAGTGGTCATCGAGGGCGTTCGATCAACGGTGGAAGATCGGAAGGAAGTCGTAGGGAATCTCGAGGATGAGGCAGCCCATCGCGGTGCTGAACGCGTCGCCGGGGCCAGACGAGTTCATCCACGAACCGTCAGCGCGCTGCTTGCCGAGCAGGAACTTGCGCAGGCGCGTGAAGTAGTTGACCCAGTCGTGGCCACCCTTCGTGTACATGGCCTGCACGCCGTAATAGTGGCCGTACCAGAAGAAGTAGTGCCCGTTCACTCCGTAGAGGCGGTTGAAGTCGTCGAACTCCGCGTTCAGGAAGTCGATGCCGCGGTCGATCAGCTCGTCGGAGTAGATGCCGAGGCCATTCAGGGCCGTGACGCCCGCGGCGGTCAACGGGAACGTCGTCCGCGAGCGATCACGCCGCTGGTACGAGAACGTGCCCATGGTGTTGTAGCGGCCGCCGCGCCCGTAGTTGTCCTTCACCGAGGAGTCCACGACGTAGAGGATGGCGTTGTCGATCGTCGACTTGGGCACGCGGATGCCGATGTTCCGCGCGGCTCGCAGCGCGAGGCACTGGCACACGACGATGGACATGTCGGAGTCCTGCGCCTGGGGGCCGTAGCGCCAGCCGCCCTCGGCGTTCTGGCTCTTGACGATGAAGTCGATGGCCTTCTGCAAGCGCACCCGCGTGTCTTCGCGGTGGGTCATGCCGAAGACCTCGGCCAGGAACAGCGTCGCGAAGGCGTGGCTGTACATGCGCGTGCCGCCACGGGTGACGTAGCCGTCACCATTCGTGGACTTCAGCATGAAGTCCACGGCGCCATCGAGGACCTTGCCGTACTTGCCGCGGCCCGGAAGGTGCCCACCCGCGAGGAAGGCCATGCCCGCCAGGGCCGTGACGCCCACGTGGCCTGTGTTCTCCTTGGTCGTGCGGTAGCGATTGTTGAGCTTGAAGCCCACGCCCGCGTTCCAGCTGCCGTCCTCGTTCTGATGGCGGCTGAGCCAAGCGAGGCCCCTCTCGGTGGCTTCTTCTTGAGCCTTGGTGATCTTGACTCCGAGGGAGGTGTCGCTCTCCTGCGGGGAGGCGGGCAGCGCGGCGCTGGGGGCCGCGTACGCCGATTGTCCGTTCGGAGCCGCAAGCCCGAGGGCGACGCAGCCCACGGCCACGGCCGCAGTGCGCCGCACGCCTTCGAACAAGTGACGGCTGGCCTGGCCGGCGAAGGCCGATCTCTTGTGGGGAACTGTCATCTGTCGTTTCCTCTCTTACCGGTAGGGGCTTCCATCACATCCATCACCCTGGAGCCTGCGACCACGAGGGTTCGTCCGAAGGCCGTCATGTGGCGCCAGCCGGCCGTGGGGCGTCCGGGCATTTCTAGGCGCCTGGTCTCCACGTGCTTGCCGGTGGCGGCGTCCAGGAACATGAGCTTCGTTTCGGACGTGCGTACGTTTTCAGCGCCGAAGGGTTCGTTCACCATCATGGCGACGACGCGATTCGACAAGATGGCGGCCGGCAGGTTCTGGGCGCCAGGTACAAGGATCTTTCGAGCGGAGGGCACCTTCCAGCGCGTGGAAAGGTCCGGCCCGACCCCGTGGAGGATCGTGGCGTTGCTCGTGCGGCTGGTGGACGCCACCACCAGAAGAGGGCTTTGCAGCGTCACCCTGCGGCGGATCACGACCCCGAGGATGCGCGTGGAATCCTCGATCTCCAGGCGGGGCTGGGGTCCGAACCGTCCGGCCTTCTCGTCAATGCAGTGCAAGGCGTAGGCGGAGCTGCGGCGCAGGCGTCGGTTGACCGAACCATCCGGAAGGGGCTGGAGCATCGCCAGGCGCTGTCGGCCGCCCTGACCGTCGGGCATGTCGACAATGCCCAAGAGGTTCCGCCGTTCCCCGCGGAAGCGGTTCAGGTCGATGCGCCAGGCCGTGGAGCCGTCGTCGAGGTCGTAGGCCAAAATGGCGTTCGGAAGCTCGGCGCTGTTGGCACTCTCGATGTACGGAAGGACCAGGCGTCCGTGGTCGATCCATGCGGCGCGGGAGACCCGGACGTTGACGCGGCCGGTGTCGATGACGGAGATCGGGTAGCCCGTGAAGATGTCATGGACGGCGGCGGAACCCCGCTGCAAAGGCAAGAGCACCACGCGCCCGTCCCCGACCTTGAGGCCCGGGTAGTAGCGCGCCCCGATCGAGTTCAGGTACCAAAGCTCGACCCCCAGCACCGCATCGAGGCCGTAGACCTCTGCGGGGACATTGTCCTCGGAGTTGGTGACCACGACGCATACGCCGCTGTCGCCGTAGATGGACGTGATGCCGCGCTCCTCTGGGGCGAAGGTCCAGCGCTCAACGCCGGTCTCGAGGTCCACGCACACGACGCCGCCGCGCTCCGCAAGGATGACGCTGGAGCCTGAGACGAGGACTTTCGTCTCCCGGGTCGATGACGAGATGCCAAGGGACACCGGGAGGCGCCAGGCGGGAACGCCGCTGCTTCCCGAAGGGATGGCGAGAATCTCGCTGGAGGACGCGAAGAGTCCCATTCGCTGCGGCTTCGGGTCTCCGACCCAGCCGCTACCCACGGGAACGAAGTCCCCTTTGGCGCTTCGCGACACGATGGCGTTCGCATCGAAGTCGGGGAGCTCGGTGGTGGCCGCGCCGGCGCTTGCCTCCTCCGCATTCCAATGGTCCGCTAGCTCGCGAAGGGTTGCTTGACCGGTGCCCGGCAGGCCGCTCGGCCGCTCGACCAGGGCGTCCGGGTTGAAGCGAGCGAGGCTCTCTCCGAGTCCCGCGCGGAAGGCCGTGTTGCCGGCTCCTCCGAGGGTCTCGCCGAGTCGCAGCAGCATCTCCGTTTCCCGTGCGCTCGAGCGCGCCGGGTGCCAGTCCCCGGGCAGCGCCTCCACAACGATCGACGCGATCTCCTTGGGCGTTCCGTTGGCCAGCGCGTACTCGACGCGCGCTTCCGCGGCCCGGCGCGAGGCTTCAGACCCGGGGAAAAGCCGGGGCAGTGACTCGAGCAACTCGGTGGATCCCGTGCTGCGGGCCATGGCTTCGGCCTCTTTCAGGCGTTCCTGGGCCAGGGCATCGATGGCCGCAATGGACGTCGACTCCGGGTGCAGAAGGCGCAGCGACTGGATGCGACTCACTGCCCAAAGGCCGCTCGTGGTACCGAACAACTGCTGGCCAGGGGACTCCTCGAGAAGCGCGTGCAGAGCGCTGAGCTCCTTTGCCAAGCGCCTGTCTCTTATACACATCTGACGCTGCCGACGATATGCAGTG
>CAJXRJ010000739.1 GCA_913058555.1 uncultured bacterium | reverse complement strand
GCATGGGGTGGAGGGTCACAAGGCTGCCGCCGGGGGTGAGCTGGGCCAGGAAGTCGGGGACGCTGCCCGACGGATTCCCGGCGCCCACCCAGACAAAGCCAAAGGCCTCCGTGAGACCGCGCAGGCGGTGCGGCGCCAGGTCGATGGCGCCGAGCTGGTTGCCGCCAAATCGGTCCCAGCGCGTAATCCTTGACGTGACGTCATCCGTAAACCAGAGCTCCTGGCCGACGCGCAGGCCCTGGTACGCACGGTTGGGGGCCACGGCGCCATCGTCGAGGTCGATGAGGCCGGCCGCCTCGAGGTCGCCGTTCACCGCGCTCAAGGCCACCACGGTGTTGACCGTGGAGTCGGGCACGATGATGGATTGGGGAAATGCGGAGCCCGAGAGCGCGAGCGCGCCGAGAGGCAGGATAGAAGGGGTGAAAAAGCGCATGGGTGGCGAGTAGGGGAGGGGACGGATCTGGCGCGGCGTCGCATCCGCGTCCGGGCCCCCAAATGCGGCGCGCCGAAAAGCGCTACGGCATTCCCGAAGTTTTCCTGGGCCGCCTGGGTAAGCCGTGGTCTCGGGAGGGGGCGGCCTGCACTCCCCGCGCTTCGGTACACTGCTCGCCACATTCCACGCCCCCCAGGGGGCCCGCGATGGACTCTCGCCAAGGTGCGAGGCGCGGGCCGTTTGGTTGGAGGCGTGGCACCGGCCCGGGGGCCGGCAACGACCATGGCGATTCGACTCGGAGATACGGCGCCGGACTTTTCGGCGGAAACGACAGACGGGCCCATCCAGTTTCACGAGTGGCTCGGCGACTCCTGGGGGATCCTGTTCTCCCATCCCAAGGACTACACGCCGGTTTGCACTACGGAGCTCGGCACCGTGGCGGCCATGAAGCCCGAATTTGATCGGCGCAACGTGAAGGTCGTTGGCTTGTCGGTGGACCCGCTGGAGGACCACATGGGCTGGGCCAAGGACATCGAAGAGACCCAAGGGCACGCCCTCAACTTCCCCCTGATTGCCGATCCGGGGGCGAAGATCGCCAACCTCTACGACATGGTGCACCCGAACGCGCTCGAGACGTTCACGGTGCGCTCGGTGTTCCTGATCGGGCCGGACAAGAAGGTCAAGCTGACGATCACGTACCCGCCCGGCACGGGCCGCAACTTCGACGAGGTCTTGCGCGTGGTGGACTCGCTGCAGCTCACGGCGAAGCATGAGGTCGCGACGCCCGCGAACTGGAAGCCAGGCGAAGACGTCATCATCGTTCCGAACATGAGCGATGACGACGCGAAGGTGAAGTTCCCCGCGGGTTTCAAGACGATCAAGCCGTACCTGCGCGTGACGCCCCAGCCGGCGCCGACGCCCCTCGGGCAGTAATTCGCCTTCGATCAACGGCCCGCTGGCCCCGGCCCCTTCTTCCCCATGACGCATCCCATCCTCAAGGTTGTCACGTGTGACGGCTGTCAGTCTTACCTAGTCGGCTGCCCAAGCACCCGGGCCGCGCTTCTGGTGGATCCAAAGGTGGGCCGGGAATCCACCTACGCGGACCTCCTGGAACAGTACGGGCTCACGCTGGTGGCGGTCTTGGACACCCATACCCACGCGGATCACTTGTCCGCGTCCACGCGGCTCACGGGGGAGGACGTGCCACTTTGGATGTCCCACGCCACGCCCGTGGATCGGCCCATGCGAAAGCTGCGGGATGGGGAAGAGGTCGAGGTTGGCGAGCTTCGATTCCGTGTGATCGAGGTGCCGGGCCACACGGTGGATTCCGTCGCCCTTTACGGCCGCGGCCTCGTGCTCACGGGGGATAGCCTCTTCATCGGCGGCCTCGCCCGCGCGGACTTCGTGGGGAGCGACCCCGAGCAGCTCTTCCGATCGGTGAAGGAGCGGCTGATGACGCTTCCCGGAGAGACGCTCGTCTTCCCTGGGCACGGCTACAACGGCATCCTGTTCAGCACCATTGAGGCGGAGTCCCGCCTCAATGAAGCGCTGCAATTCGACAGCGCTGCCGCGTACGCGGAGAGCCTCGGGGCGGTGATCGGTGCGGGGAATTCGGACGCCGTCGTGCGGAACCTCGAGCTCAATCTCGCGGAGAGCCCCGAACTACCCGCGGTGGCGGGGAACGCAGCCGCGTGTTGTGCTGCGCCTTCCAAGGGAACCGCGGTGAAGATCCCTGAGATTTCGGCCGCGAAGGGCCGCGAGATCCGTGATGGGCTGGGGGACGCGGGCCAATGGGTCGATGTGCGGGACCCCTTCGAGTACGAGCATGGACACATCGAAGGCGTCACGAACCTTCCGTTGTCGGAGCTTGGCTTCCATCTGGATCACTTCCAGGGGGATCGCCCTTACTACCTGAGCTGTCGATCCGGCGTGCGATCCATGACCGCCGCCAAGACCCTCGCGAGGCTCGGGGTCGTCACGAACCCGGTCAACGTCGGCGGGGGCATCCTCGGCTGGCAGGACCAAGGCTTCCCGATCATTGGTCTACCCGCGTCCTAACGATGACCCACTTGCCATTTCCGCGCCGTGATTTCATTGCCTCCTTAGCGGGGCTGTCCCTTGTGCCCGCGGCCATGGCTGCGAATGGGCGGGTAGGTGGGGCGTCCAGAGAGGCCTCGCTCACCCGGAATCTGGTCCGCCCGCCCCGCCTGAAGCCCGGCGACAAAGTCGGGCTGGTGAATCCCGCGACGGCGGCCTTCGACACGATGGCCATCGACGTCGCGAAGGAATCCCTCGAGGCCATGGGGCTGGAGCCGGTGCTTGGGCCCAACTACTTCGCCCGGCGCGGCTACTTGGCGGGCAGCGATGCGGAAAGGGCTTCGGACATCATGACCTTCGTCGAGGAGCCCGAGATCAAGGGGCTCTGGGCGCGGGGCGGATGGGGTTCGGCGCGTGTGCTTCCGTACCTCGACTTCGACAAGATCCGCGCGAACCCGAAGGTCATCGTCGGCTACAGCGACTCCACCGCTCTACTGTCAGGCATCCACCGTAAGAGTGGCCTCCTCGTGTTCCATGGCGCCTTCCCGCGTACGACCTTCACCGCGGAGCACCAGCGGGAGCTGCTCTTCAATGGCGCGACGCCGCTCCTCGAAAATCCGGCGGAGGTGTCGAAGGGCGAAACCGTTCAGACCGAGCATCGCATCCGGACGCTGCGGCCAGGAAAGGCCGCCGGACGCCTTCTCGGGGGCAACCTGACGGTCCTGACCTCCATCGTGGGGACGCCTTACCTGCCGGACTTCGAAGGCGCCATCCTGTTCATCGAGGACGTGGACGAGGCCGTGTACCGCATCGATCGCATGCTGACGCAGCTCGCCCTGTCCGGCGCGCTTGCGAAGCTCAGCGGGTTCATCTTCGGGCGTTGCACGGACTGTCCGCCCGGCAAAGGGCACGGTTCGCTCACCCTTGAAGAGGTGATCCAGGATCACGTCCTGCCCCTGGGCATTCCCGCCTTCCGCGGCTCCATGATCGGCCACATATCCGATCAGTTCACGCTGCCCCTGGGCGCGGAGGTCGAGATGGACGCAGCGGCGGGAACGCTTCGGGTGCTGGCCCCGGCCGTGGAATGATCCGGTGCCATTGAGGGGGGGGCTTCCGCGTGGAGCGTCCGCTGGGGGGGAGCGGTGAGTGCCGGTGTTCCCGGTAGCCTCGGGTGGAGCAGGAGTGAATCCAGGCCAGGTGCGCCGTCCTCTCCCCGGTCTGTCTCTTATACACATCTCCGAGCCCACGAGACTAGGCATGATCT
>CAJXRJ010000738.1 GCA_913058555.1 uncultured bacterium | reverse complement strand
GTATAAGAGACAGGGTGGCTGGGGGGCGCGGTCAGCGATGGATTCGCAAGAGGGCCATTTACAGACGGCTCTCACCCCAAAATTTGCGCGGAATTCTATCCGCGGACACGAGTGTCACGCACCGTCCGGCCGGTGCTTCTTTCCTTGTTATGCGACCTTTCGCTCGCTTGATCGGACCACGGGGAATTCGACACAAGGACGGACCGGCGAAATGGGGCCGCCGGTGGCCTCCTGAATCCGGCCCTGGCGGCTGTGGAACGGATGGTCGGCCGCGGCGTCTGCGATGGATCCGTCGCCGAGGGCCCCTGGTGCCTGTGGGCCCCTGTCCTTGATGCCGCAGGAACGGCTTGGGCCCTCGGGCGCAGGGCCGCACGATGCCTTCATGTCGCACCCAGCCGTCCCGAACCGCCGCCAGAGGAAGGAGTAACGTCGTTCGCATGCCCGCGCATCCCGGCGGTGCTTCCCGTTCTCCGAGGCGATCTGCGTTTTCGGCGCTGCCCCAAGGGAGAAGGCGTTGTCGCTCCAGACCCCGCCATCCGCCCGGGAGAGTATTTCGGCCAAGGCCCTGGGATTGTCCGTGGCGGGCATCTCCATGAAGCCCGCGACCCCGCCGGGCAAGGCCGCGAGGGACCCCGAGGCGAGGTCCTCCTTGATGGGGGCGTCGACTGGGGCGACGCCGTTTGGGACCACGAGCTGGTCCCCGTGGACCAGATTCGCGGACCTGCTCATGCCTGATCTCTGTTCGAGAGCTCGGCTTGGATCGCTGCGGCGAGGGCTTCCCCGTCTTCGATGGCGCCCGGTTTCCAACCGATCCCGAGGCCAGTGCCGTCGGCGCCCTTAGGGATAATGTGGAAGTGCACGTGCATGACCGCCTGGTGGGCCTCCGCGCCGTTGTTCTGCAGCACGTTGTAGGCCGTCGCCCCCGTGGCCTGCATCACAGCCCGGGCCACGCGTGGAAGGGCCCGCCCGATTTCCGCAGCCGACTCGTCCGAGAGCTCGTGGAGCTGGGCCTTGGCTTCCTTGGGGATCACGAGCGTGTGGCCCTTGGAGAGGGGCCCGATGTCGAGGAAGGCGAGCACGTGGTCGTTCTCGAAAACGCGGTGACACGGGATTTCCCCGGCCAGGATCTTGTCGAAGATCGTCGTCATGGTTTCAGGGCGGCTGCCAGCCGGCGGGTGCTTTCTGTCAAGACCTGGAGGGTCTCAGCTCCCGCAGAGCCGCCGAGGTCGAAGTGTACGGAGGTCAGGCCCAGTTCCGACTTGACGACATCCCGGAACGCGGTGGGAGGCGGGTCGACCCACACCAGGAGCCCCGCGTCATCGGGTTTCTTCGCGAAGCCATCGAGCTGATGCCTGCCGCGATCGTTCGTGGGCCCATTTTCGTCGGGCTCGAGGAGGGCCACGCGGAACTCGGTCCCCGTGATGCGGCCGATGTACTCCAGGCCGTGCCCCGAGACGATGATGGCGCGGCCGCGGGTGGCGCCCCTGAGCTCGTCAAGGGCCGCCCGGTAGTCGGCCAGGCCGGGGATCTCTCCGGAATAGGCCCCAGCGGCGCCGAGGGCCTTGGCCGCTACGGGGAGGAGCGACTCCAGGAGATCGGGGTCGGTCCATACCGTCGGCACGGTGCCCCCGTGGCTGTGGGCGGGCCCTGTGCCATGGGTGTGAGTGATGCCGTCGGTGGCCAGGAGGCGGCTGGGATCGGCCAGGCTCACTAGGGACACGACGCGGCTGGGGGGCAGGCCCGCGCGCTGGGTCCAGGGCTCGAATTCTTCTCCCACGAGCAGGATCTTCCGCGCTGAGATCAGCCGGTCCAGTTCTCCGTCGTCCGGCCGCCAGGTTCCGGGCACTGATCCGGCTTCGGCGATGGCGTCCCACTGGCCCTCGGCCATGACGAGCGAAGCGATCCACTCCGCCGGCCCGGACGTGACGGCGACCACGTCCCTCGTCTGGCCCCCCCTCGCACTTGGTGTGTCCACGGCGTCGCCACCGCAGCTCCAAAGACCCATCGACGCGGCGACCGTGCACAGAATGGACTTCTTCATGGCCGCGTAGGATAGCCCAAGCCCCCGCCCGCAAGGCGTTCCTCCTGGCCTGGGTGACGTGGTAGGCGCTTCCCCCTATTCCGTGGTTGGAGGGCACGGCGTTCTGCCGCATGATCGGGCGGTGATTCGACTTCTTCGCCCCCAGGGCTCAACGTGCGCCGCGCCGCCCCTCTTGCCTTCTGATTCCTTTCTTCGGCGGGACGGCCCGTGCGCTCCGTGGCGCGCGTCCCTGGCTGCCGTGGCGGCGGTGGCCCTCATTGGGGGAGCCCGCGGTGCGGCCCCCCAGGGGAGCCGCCCATCGAGGAACCCTGGCGCGCCCAAACGGCCCTTGGGCTCCCGGACTGGCTCGTCGTGCGCGGCAGCTTCGACGCGCGCTACGAGTCCCTCGACAAGCGCCTGCGCGCGGGGGAGAACGGCAGCAATCAGGGGCTCTTCGTGCGAACGCTCCTCTCCATGACGGTTCGCGACACCTTCCTTGAAGCGAGCGCAGAGATCATCGATGCACGCGTCTTTGGGGAGCCTGATGATGCCCGTACGACCACCGGGCAGGTGGATACGGCCGAGCTTCTCCAGGGGTACATCGCCGGGCGCTTCGGGGATGCCTTTGGGAAGGGCGACCAGCTTCGTGTGCAGCTTGGGCGCCACACCATGGACGTCGGCAGCCGCCGGCTCGTGGCGCGGAACGTCTTCCGCAACACGATCAATGCGTTTACCGGCGTGAACGCGCAGTGGGCCTCCGCCGGCGGCGCGAAGGTTCGCGCCTTCTACACGTTCCCAGTGCAGCGCTTACCCGGCAACGGGGACATCCCGCTCCTGCAGGATGGAACTCCGGAGTTCGACGAGGAGCGCAGCGCGGTTCGATTCTGGGGTCTTCACGCCGCTCTGCCGGAGGCGCTAGCGGGGGGCGACTTCGAGGCGTACCTCCTCGGCCTCGACGAATCAGATGCGAGCGACCTCGCTACGTCGGATCGGGACCTCAATACGATCGGCGCCCGGTGGCTGAAGAAACCGGCGGCGGGGGACATGCATTGGGAGTTGGAGTCCGCGTTCCAGTTTGGTGAGTCCAGCGCCGGCAGCGGCGCGACCGAGCTGCTCGACCACCGGGCGTACTTGCACCACGCCACCCTTGGTTACACCTTCCCCGGAGAGGAGAGCGTTCGCCTGGAGGGGCTCTTCGATATCGCGTCGGGGGATAGGGATCCCGGCGACGGGAACAACGAGCGTTTCGACTCGCTCTTCGGCATCCCAAGGAATGACTTCGGTCCCACGGGGATCTTCCGCGAGATCGCGCGTGCGAACGTCGTGTCCCCCGGCGTGCGGGCGTTATTCAGTCCGCGCCCCCGGTGGGACGTGATGGCGACCCTCCGCTTCAACTACCTCGCGTCCGATCGCGACGCATGGACCACCACGGGCATCGTGGATCCCGCTGGCAACTCAGGTAGCCACATCGGGGATCTCTCGGAGGTGCGTATCCGATACCAGCTCGTACCAGACTCCGTCCGGCTTGAGTTCGGGGCGGCTTACCACGCTGCGGGGAGCTTCGCCAAGGAGGCGCCCAATGGGAACGGCGGCAGGGATGCCCTCTACGGCTACGTTCAAACGACGTTCTGGTTCTAAGCTGGCTCCCCTTCCTGGGTGCCATCACGTCCTTGGCCAAGTGCTAATCAGGCAGCCGGCACCAATCGACTCCACT
>CAJXRJ010000737.1 GCA_913058555.1 uncultured bacterium | reverse complement strand
AGATCATGCCTAGTCTCGTGGGCTCGGAGATGTGTATAAGAGACAGCCGTAATCCCCCGGGATCCCAAAACGGGGCCCGGACCATGGAGACCGGCGAGGACCACGTCCACGCCGGCCCGGCGCAGGACGTCCACAATGATCACGGCTTCCATCTCTTCGAAGCCTTCCGCGAGGGGTACGAGCACGCGCTTATTCATGGCCCGAGCCTACCCAAAAGCGACTGGCCCCTTGGACGGTGGCCGGCGCCGCGCCCTAGCGAGCCAGAAGGGCGATCGCCGGGCTGAAGTTCGAAGTGGCCACCCCCTGGCCCGTCGTGTCGCGGTGCCAGAGCTGAAAGTTCCACGTTTCGCCCGGCTGGGCTGCGACCAGGCCGCTCGGTTGGGGAAGCGCCGACAGGTTGACGGACAACCCGAGCTGGCCAACCAAATCGGCGGCGCCGATCTGCCCCGTGTGGCGCCCGATAGCACCGCCGAGACACAGGTTGCCTTCGGAACCCGCGGGGTTGGGGGTGAAGCCGGCGTCGCGGCTGTTGACCCACATGCCGATGACACCGGGGGGAAGCCCCTCGGCGGCGAGGCGAAGGTCGGTGGAATGGACCAACTGTCGACCGTACGCCACGACGCTCGACGGAGTGCCGTTCGAGTTGGGCTCCCCTGGGCAGATCGACTCCCCCTTGGGCAATGGCAACTCGAGAAGAACCCGGTTGAAGCTCGGGCCATCCAGGTTGGCGACGGCGCGGAGGATCCGGTCCTCATCCAGGTCGTACTCATCCGTCAAGTTGCCGGAGTACGGGTGCAAGGTCCATTGGGGATCCGGGTTGCCGTCCCCATCGAAGTCCACCACGTCCCGGGGAAGTAGGTACAGGTGATGGCGGTACCAAATGGCGTAGGAGATTCCGATCTGCGTGCTGGGGTCGTCGATCTTGACGCGTGCGACCATCCCGCCATCCTCCGTCGTGGCAAAGTCCAGCAGGACTTCGGTCACTCGGTAGCCATCGACGATGTCGCCCTGCTTGATCAAGACCTCGCCGCTTCCCACCAAGGTGCGTCGCGAGGGAGCGGTGGGACTGTCGGCCCCAACAACCCACCAATCACCGCTCGCCGCCGACGCCACGGTTTGGAGCCGGAACCAAGTGGGGCCATTGGGTGGTCCGGAGGGATCGATCAACATGCCCCTCTGAACGTCGACCCCTTGGTTCTGGACGACCTGCCCGTTGATGAGGGCGCGCTCCCCCCCTCCGATGTCGAGTGTGACCGTGCACCCGTATCCCATGCCCCGGGGCGAGAGACGGACGTAGTCGATGTGCTCAACCGTGCCCGTCGATCCGCCAATGGAATCGCCAACGTGCAGGGCCGGGGCGGACGCGCCCTCGCGGATGATGATGCGGCGAAAGTACGACTGAGCGTCGTAGTAGTCGTACTCGTAGAAGCCGCCGCCAAAATCGGGCACCTGGATCTGGCGAATGGTGACGAACTGGCCACCCGGAGGGGGAATCGAACTCGCTTGCACGCACTGGAGCAACGTGCCGTCCCTCTCGATGAAGCCGGAGGTGCAGGTGGGGTGTGCGGCCGTGGCCCCATTCATTGAGTAAGTCAGCGCGTCCGCGCCCAGGGCCACTTCGCGAAGGCCGGGTCCGGGGCCGGGCGGAACGAGGTCGCTCTCGCGCAGCAGGATCGTCGGCGCGCCCGTGTCGAATGAGCCCCAGACGACTTCCTCGAAGTTGCTCAACATGACGACCGCGGCGAAACCGCCAAGGCGATTGGTCGTGACCGTACGGATGAAGTGCGATGTCTCTCCGTTGGAAAGCGGAACCCCAGTGGCGAGCTTGACGGTGGGCACCGGGGCCCCTTGAGCTGCGGCGAGGAGCAGCGTGGCGAGCGTCATGGTCATGGCTCCAGCCTATCGATCCATCGAGAACACGGCGGAGAAGCCACGAAGGCGCCGCCCGTGACGGGCTCCATCCCTTTGGGGGCCGCCCTGCGCGGGCAAACTCCGATTTCGTGGCAGCCGTGCACGCCCGAGCGCGCGGAGGGAGATGTGGACGAAGCCAGGGACTCCAACCCGGCCATGACGCCTGCAACGCCTTTCAAGGGGCGTTCCGAGCGACCGGTATCCACGCCCCGAAGGCCCGTTTCTTTCCCACTGCTATGCGATTCACTCCCGAGCGACCCCTCGAGCAGCGAATGCTCCTCGCGCTCTGCCTCCTTCCGTCCTGCTCCGACGTCGCAGCTCACGCGACCGCCCCATCCAAAACGCCCCACGCCGAAGTCTCCGCCATGACCATCCTCCTTCCCGAAGCCCCTGAGCTCGACACCACTCCCCCCGCCCCCACCTTCGACCTGCCAGAGCTCCCCTTCGACAAAGCGCAGCTCAAGGGCGTAAAGAAGCTCGACGCGATGATCACCGAAGCGGTGTACATCGACGCTGCGACCATGGACGTGCAGGCCTCCCTTGAGGCCCTCAGGGCGAGCGCCGGCGCGTCCCTCAACGGCACGAATGCGGACCAGATCAAGGCCCTCATGGGCATCATCGACGGCTTCGAGCGATTCGAGCAGCGCGCCGTTCCGATGGCCGCCATCGCACGCAAGCGCTTCGTGGACGCCTACGCGGACGACGAGGCCTTCAGCTCCCTTTACCGCGCGACCTACCGGGACGCCGAGGACGAGCTGGACACCGCGATCACGGACAACGTGGTGCGCCGGGCGACCCTCGCGGCCATGCACCAGAGCTACAAGATGCCCCCCCGCACGACGCTCGAGCAGCTCGACTCCTCCCTCGGTCAGCACCAAGAGCTCCGCACCAAGGCCATCGCCAACGTTGTCGGCAGCGCCGAGACGAGCCTCATGGTCGCGGACTTCAAGAAGGGCCGCGCCCTCGTGGACCTCCTCCAGGGCGCACGCGGCTCCCTGCGCCTGGTCCGGACCCTCGACGAGGGCAACGAGAAGATCGCCGCCGCCCTGAAGCTCATCGATGAGAAGGAGCTCAGCCGCGCCGAAGAAGTGGACAAGGCCCGGGAGTCGTTCCGCATGCCCGAACGTTTCGCCAGGAGCGGGGCACCGAAGAACGCCGCGGAGCTTGAGGAAAGCGTCCACAAGGCTCTCGAGGCTGAGGGGTACACGGTTCATGCCGTGCACGTAGCAAGCCAGTGGATCGCGGTTCGCTCCCCGCTCGGGATCCACATGTACGATCAGATCGACTTCCACGTAGCCGTGGCCAGTTCGATCCAAAGCGAAGCCAAGGCAGGGGTGCTCGACGTGCTCTACGTCACCGGGAAGACCGCTGGCACGTCCCGCGAGCTCCCCTTCGGGCGCTACTCCGCCGGCTGCATCGCCCAGATGCTGGCGAAGAATCTCTGATCGCCCAGCACGGAGCTGGCCGCCCTCCTAGTTCTCCCAAACGATGGAGATGGCGTCCGTGAAGTTACTCGTTGCCTGGCCCCCGACCGTGTCGCGGTACCAGGCCTGGAAGTACCACTGGTCCCCGGCGGACGCTGCCACAAGGCCGCCCGGGGACACCAGATTCGCGGCGTCCGGGCAGAAGTCCAACTCGCCGAGGGAGAACGACGACTGGATGGAAGCACTGAAGCGCCCGATGCCGCCGCCCAGGCAAAGATTGCCAGCGGAACCGCCTGCGCCCGGCACGAAGCCGGGGCTCTGGCTCCCGATCAACATGCACAGCACGTTGGCGGGCAACCCACTGGCTGTCTCTTATACACATCTCCGAGCCCACGAGACTAGGCATGATCTC
>CAJXRJ010000736.1 GCA_913058555.1 uncultured bacterium | reverse complement strand
CGAGATCATGCCTAGTCTCGTGGGCTCGGAGATGTGTATAAGAGACAGCTTGGGGACTAACGGAGGCCTCCTGGCCGCCTACGGGGCCGCCGAGGGGCGCCTGCTCTGGGCGATTCGCCACCACCGGACCAAGACCTCGGATGGTGGCTGGCCCGGCTCCGAAGCCCCGTTGCTGCTGGAGTCGCCCACGCGCCCGGGCGAACGGGCGGCCATCGCGACAGCCTGGTTCACGCCGCTGGGGTGCGATTTTGCCTACGCGATGCCGTCTGGGCCGCTGCCGATTCCGAGGCGGCTGGAGCCCCTAGGCCCGCCCATCGGCTACGCCCCGATGATGGCCCGCCCCCGGCCCCGCAGGGGCGCCTTGTCCCTCGCAGCGGCCCTCCCGGATCCCAAACTGCCTGGCGAATGGAGCCTCCTGCTGCTTGGCCGGGACGGGCGTTTCGACGCCGCGCTTATCGACCCCCCCCGCTCTCCGCGGCTTCCAGCGTCCTACCTGGCCCCCGCAGAGCGCCTGAGCGGCCCTGCCGCCTTCGATGGTCAGAGGCTCTTTGTGCCCGGCACCCAGGACCTCTCGATCCTGGATCGGGAAGCCGGTTTCGCCATCCGAGGGGCCGCGCCCATCCCGAGCGCTGGCGCTGGCCGTGGCGGCAAGGCCGTGGTCCTTGGACGCAAGGTGTACGTCCTCGGACGCGATACGGTCTGGATCTACGGGGTCGATTGAGACCCTCGGGGGGCCCCTTGCAAACGTATGGGTTTCCCCGCGTCACGATCCCCCAACCGCGCCTCCTGCAACGCTGAAGTTCTGCCGATGTTCCAGGAATGACGCGTCGCACCGTCACAGGAGTTTCTCACGTTCCACTTAGTGACTGTAAAGCTCTGGTCGCGCAGTGGTTCATGGGTCCGTCACCGCTACGTTGAGTGGCCCGAATCCAGTGCCATCGCCCGGTCTAGGCCGTGACTTGCCTAATTTCCGTGCGATAGATAACCGGTGCGGGGCACGCGCTCGCACTCACGCGGCAACGCTCCCAACGTATATCCCCCCAAGTCCGCTCCCCAGGTCCCCGAATCCAGAGCCGCCCGCCGGGCGAGTTCCAAGCATGCTCGAAGCGAAACTCGAACGACTCCGAACCGTCCACTCCAAGATGAAGGCGGAGCTGCAGCGCGTCATCGTCGGCCAGGACGAGGTTCTGGACCAGCTCCTCCTGGCGATCCTCACCCGCGGACACTGCCTCTTGGTCGGTGTGCCGGGCCTTGCGAAGACGCTCATGATCTCGAGCCTCGCCAAGACGATGGATCTGTCGTTCAACCGGGTTCAGTTCACACCTGACCTGATGCCCACGGACATCACGGGCACCGAACTCCTCCACATCGACCCGGAGACGAGCGCACGCTCCTTCCGCTTCGAGCCCGGTCCACTGTTCGCCAACGTGGTCCTCGCGGACGAGATCAACCGTACGCCGCCCAAGACCCAGGCCGCGCTCCTCGAGGCCATGCAGGAACGCCGCGTGACCTCCGGCGGCAAGACCCACGACCTGCCCCAGCCCTTCTTCGTGCTGGCGACCCAAAACCCCATCGAGCAGGAGGGCACCTACCCCCTGCCCGAAGCCCAGCTCGACCGCTTCATGTTCATGGTGCACGTGGGTTACCCCAACGTTGACGAAGAGCGGGAGATCCTCAAGCGCACGACCGGCGGCGCCATGGAAGAGATCCAGAGCGTCGTCACCGCTGCGGAACTCGACGAGCTCCAGCTTGCCGTGCGTGAGATTCCCGTCGCGGACGCGGTGTTCGACTACGCCCTGAGCCTGACCCGTGGCACGCGCGTGCGTTCGGGGGAGCCCATCGGATTCATCAAGGAAAACGTCTCCTGGGGCGCAGGCCCGCGTGCGAGCCAGTTCCTGATCCTCGGCGCCAAGGCCCAGGCGGCCCTCGACGGGCGCAGCCACGTGTCCATCGAGGACATCCGTACCGTCGCGAAGCCCGTGCTGCGCCACCGCATCGTGACCAACTTCACGGCCCAAGCGGAAGGCATCACCTCCGACCACCTGATCGAACGCCTCGTGGACGAGGTCGATCCAAACCGCGCCGTCGGCGCCGGGCTCCCCGGCGTTCGCAGCGAAGGCTAAGGGGCGGACTGATCCTTGGCGCGCCCCATCGGAATCCTCGATCCCGCGGTCCTCGACCGACTCTCAGGCCTCGAACTCGTTGCAAGACGAGCCGTCGAGGGCTTCATGTCCGGCGTGCACGCATCTCCGCAGCGGGGAAGCTCCGTCGAATTCGCGCAGCACCGTGCGTACTCCCCCGGCGACGAGCTTCGCAAGATCGACTGGAAGGTCTTCGCCCGCTCGGAGCGGCTCGTGGTCAAGGAGTACGTCGAAGAGACGAACCTCTCGCTCAACATCCTCGTGGACGCTTCGGAGTCCATGGCGTTCAAGTCACTGAACTGGAGCAAGTTTGACTACGCGCGCTGGTGCGCAGCGGCCCTCGCTCACTTGGTGCTCACCAAGCGCGACACCGTTGGGCTCGTCCTCTTCGACAGCGAGATGCGCGTCAAGGTCCCGCCCGCCAACGGCACGCCCCAGGAGATCGCGATCCTGACGGCACTGGAACAGGCGGAACCCACCGGCCCCACCGCCGTGGGCTCCGTGCTCCAGGCCCTTGCGCCGCGCCTTCGACGGCGAGGCATCACGGCCATCTTCTCGGACTTCTTTGACGACATCGATTCGATCATGGAGGGCGTCAAGCTCCTCTTGCACGGCGGCCATGAGCCGATTCTCGTGCAGGTCGTCGATCCCCTGGAGAAGTCCTTCGATCTCGACCAGCTCGTGAAGCTCCAGGGCCTCGAGAACGCCGGCGATCTGAAGATCGACCCCAAGGCCATCCGCGAGGCATACCTCGAAGAGATGACCGAGCATCGTCAACAACTGGCCGCCCGCATGCGGGCCCTCTCCCTCGACTTCGTGGAAGTCACCACGGGAGATCCCCTCGACGCGGTCCTCTCCGCTTACCTCGCCCGCCGCCTCGCGCGGGCCCGCGGCAGCGGTAGCCGCGTTTCCTGATCGCCAGCGGCATGATCGAAGGATTCCAAAACCCCGGCCTAGCCATCGGCGCCGCGCTCTGCGTGGTGCCGCTGGTCATTCACCTGCTCAACCGCCAACGGCACCGCCCACAACCGTGGGCGGCCATGCGGTTCGTGCTAGCGGCTTACAAACGCACGCGTCGGCGCGTGCAGCTCGAGAACTTGCTCTTGCTGCTGGCCCGGATGCTCGCAGTCGCTGCCCTCGCGTTAGCCATCGCGCGACCGTTTGCGTCGGGCGACAGCCCCCTTGCCGGCCTGCGCGAGGAGCGGCGCGACCTTGTGCTCGCGATCGATGGCTCCGCCTCCACCGGTCTGCGCGGCGAGGTCGACTCGACGTTTGAGACCATCCTCGTGCGTGCCGCAGCTCTTATCGATGAGCTCGATGGAGAGCAGGGTGACCGCGTGCGCCTCGTCTTTGCCGGGGATCGCCCGCGCGTATTCCCGTGGACGGGCCCCGACGATGCGGCGTCGATCCTCGAGACGTTGACCGCCCCCCTCGACGAGGGCTGCAACCTGGCCGCCGCCCTCGACGAGATCGCAAACGCCCTCGAAGAGGATCGCAGCAGCGGCGTTTCCTCCGCCGTGGACATTCGTTTCCTCACCGACCTACAGGCGCAGACGTTCTTCCTGTCTCTTATACACATCTGACGCTGCCGACGATATGCAGTGTGTAGA
>CAJXRJ010000735.1 GCA_913058555.1 uncultured bacterium | reverse complement strand
CGAGATCATGCCTAGTCTCGTGGGCTCGGAGATGTGTATAAGAGACAGAACATGATCTGTCAACGCTGCCAGAAAGCCCAAGCCACCGTCCACATTGACGAAGTGAAGGCATTCCACGGCCCCGGGGCCGCCGGCAACGAAGTCGAGCAGCACCATCTCTGCGAGGAGTGCGCCCAAGACGCTCAGCTCCCCCACGTACCGGTGCCCCAAAAGACCATGGACGAAGTCTGGAAGCTGCTGCAGAAGTCAGCCCGCAACGCTCAGAAGAAGCGCGGGGCTCAAGATGTACCCACCTGTGACTGCTGCGGCCTGACGCTGGAGCAGCTCAGACGGAAAGGACGCGTGGGATGCGAGGGTTGCTACTCGACCTTCAGCCAGTACCTCGGCGGATTGCTGGAGCGCATGCATGGCTCCGTGGAGCACGTCGGCCGCACGCCGGGAGTAGACGCGGCCACCGCCGACCGCGACCGCGCGATCGAGACCGCCCAAAACGAACTTGACCGCGCCGTCGAAGCCGAAGACTTCGAACGCGCCGCGGAACTCCGCGACCAACTGCAGAAGCTCGCCGCTGAAGTGAGCGACCAGCAACGTGCCGCCGCCCCGGGACTGCAACGCACGCCGGAAGACGACGGCGCTGCCCACGCCTAGCGGCTCACCCGAAGCTGCCCGGTAGGGAACACCGCGCAGAAAACTCCGAGCCGCCAACGCGAAGCAATTGCAATTTCGTGAAGCGGGCGGGGGATTTTTGGCTTGGCCCACGGGTTTTGCCGCGAGAATCGCACGAGAAGTGGGCCTGGTGGGCCCGCAAACGCCGCCTTCCGAGTGACCGCGGGTCCACTGTCAACTCATGGCCCTTGAAGGTCGATGAGTAGGATCCGAAAAGGCCCACCGCTCTTCTTCACACCGCACACCCCGCCGGGCGCCGTTCGCGCCCAGCTTTCCAAGCCACTGGCTCCCCCTCTCCCCGGTCTGACCGGCGCTACGGGGTCCCCGACGTATCGAGGACCCAGGAAGAGAGGAGCCCGCGGCCCCACTTCCCTGGACCGACGCCGCCCGCCGGTCCTCCCCAACGGAACCGAATTCCTATGTTCGATCGCTTCACGGATCGCGCCAAGAAGGTCATGAACCTCGCTCGCCAAGAGGCGCAGCGGTTCAACCACGAGTACCTCGGCACTGAGCACATCCTGCTCGGCCTCGTCCAGGAGGGCAGCGGCGTCGCTGCCAACGTCCTCAAGAACATGGGGATCGACCTGAACAAGATCCGCATGGAGGTCGAGAAGATCGTCAAGACGGGTCCCTCCATGGTCACCATGGGCCAGCTCCCCTTCACGCCCCGTGCGAAGAAGGTGCTTGAGCTCTCCATGGAAGAAGCCGGCAACCTCGGGCACAACTACATCGGGACCGAGCACCTGCTGCTCGGGCTCATCAAGGAGAACGAAGGCATCGCCGCCCAAGTCCTCCTGAACCTTGGGGTCAAGCTGGAGGACGTCCGCGAGGAGGTCCTCGACTTCCTCGGCGCTGACACCAGCGACGAAGAAGAGGACGAGGCCACGGTCGGCGAAGACGGC
Organism: uncultured bacterium; assembly: GCA_913058555.1. GTDB lineage: Bacteria > Planctomycetota > UBA1135 > UBA1135 > Saltatorellus. The sequence continues at coordinate 2,184 of CAJXRJ010000735.1, read as the reverse complement.
CCCGGCGGTCAGGCTTCCAACTCCAAGTCGAAGACCCCGGCCCTCGACAGCTTCGGCCGCGACCTGACCGAACTCGCCTCTGAGGGCAAGCTCGACGTCGTGATCGGCCGCGAGAACGAGATTGAGCGGGTCGTCCAGATCCTCTCCCGCCGCACGAAGAACAACCCCGTGCTCCTCGGCGAGCCGGGCGTCGGCAAGACGGCCATCGTTGAGGGTCTCGCACAGATGATCGTCGACGGCACCGTGCCCGAGATCCTCCGCGGAAAGCGCATCGTCGTGCTTGACCTCGCCCTCATGGTCGCCGGTACCAAGTACCGCGGTCAGTTCGAGGAACGCATCAAGGCCGTTATGACCGAGGTGCGCCGCGTGAAGGACGTCGTCCTCTTCATCGACGAGCTCCACACCCTCGTGGGCGCGGGCGGCGCCGAAGGGGCCATCGACGCGTCCAACGTGCTCAAGCCGGCGCTCTCGCGCGGCGAGATCCAGTGCATAGGGGCCACCACCCTCGACGAGTACCGCAAGCACATCGAGAAGGACGGCGCCCTTGAGCGTCGCTTCCAGTCGGTGGCGGTGGAGCCCCCGAGCCCCGAGCAGGCCGTCGCGATCCTCATGGGTCTTCGCGACCGCTACGAGGCTCACCACCGCGTGACGTACACGAACGAAGCGCTGGAGAACGCGGTCGAGCTTTCGACCCGCTACATCAACAACCGCTTCCTCCCGGACAAGGCCATCGACGTGATGGATGAAGCCGGTGCCCGCGTGCGCATCAAGTCCATGGTGCCCCCGCCCGACCTGCGTGAGCTCACCGTCGAGATCGAGAAGCTCGACCTCGAGAAGGACGAGGCCGTCGCGGGCCAAGACTTCGAGCGCGCCGCCCAGCTGCGCGACCAGGCTTACCAGCTCAAGAAGAAGAAGGAGCAGATCCAGGACGACTGGCGCACCGAGCAGCAGGAGAAGGAAAGCGTCGGCGAAGTCGACGTGGACGTGATCCAGGAAACCGTGTCGAAGATGACCGGCATCCCGCTCACCCGCCTCGAGAAGGCCGAAGCGGAGCGCCTGCTCCAGATGGAGGCCGAGCTCGCAGAAGTCGTCATCAACCAGGACGACGCCATCAAGGCCATCGCGCGCTCGGTTCGCCGAAGCCGCTCTGGCCTCAAGGACCCGCGCCGCCCCATGGGCACGTTCCTTTTCCTCGGCCCGTCGGGCGTTGGCAAGACGTACCTCTGCAAGCAGCTCGCGAAGTTCATGTTCGGTGACGAAGACAACGTCATCACGATGGACATGAGCGAGTACATGGAGAAGCACAACGCCTCCCGCCTCGTCGGCGCGCCTCCGGGCTACGTCGGGTACGAGGAGGGCGGTCAGCTCACCGAGAAGGTGCGCCGCCGGCCGTACTCGGTCGTGCTCCTCGACGAGATCGAGAAGGCCCACCCCGACGTGTTCAACATGCTCCTCCAGATCATGGAAGAAGGCCGCCTGACTGACTCGTTCGGCCGGCACGTCGACTTCAAGAACGTGATCTTGATCATGACCAGCAATCTCGGCAGCCACACGATGAAGGCGGGCGCCCAGCTCGGCTTCGGTCGCTTCGACCAGGCTTCCTCGGATGTCGATGATCGCAAGAAGAAGATGAAGTCCGACGTCATGGTCGAGGTCGAGCGCCACTTCCGGCCCGAGTTCCTCAACCGCGTCGACGAGGCCATCGTCTTCAACCCGCTCAACAACGACGACCTTCGCCGCATCGTGCACCTGCAGCTCGACGAAGTTCGTACGCGCCTCGCGACCCACGACATCAGCATCGAGCTGACCCCCGCGGCCACCGAGCTGCTCATCACGAAGGGCTTCCACGAAGACTACGGCGCCCGTCCGCTCCGCCGCGCCATCGAGCGCTACATCGAGGACCCCCTCGCTGAGGAGCTCCTGCGCGGTAAGTTCGAGGAGAAGTCCAAGGTTTGGATCGATCGGGACGACGCTGGCGAGGACGGCGAGGGCAGCCTCATTTTCCTCGACGAAGCCCCGATCGTCCGCGAGGCCATGAAGGCCGCCAACAACGACTGATCCCATTGGGATAGCCAGCTGAAGAGGGGCCCGGCGCTAACGCGCCGGGCCCCTCTTCCGTTTCCGGGACGGGGGGACGGGGGACGGGACTTGAGACGTTGTTGGGGATGAGGGAGTGCCCAGCGC
>CAJXRJ010000734.1 GCA_913058555.1 uncultured bacterium | reverse complement strand
CGAGATCATGCCTAGTCTCGTGGGCTCGGAGATGTGTATAAGAGACAGCCCCCGACCAATGGGACCGCACCCCGTACCAGTCCCGGACCGGCAAGCGCAAGCTCGCGGCCCTCGAGGAGTTCGGCGGCAACGAAAAGACCGAAGCCGCCGTGGAGAAGGGTCTCGCGTACCTGGCCAAGCGCCAGCGTGCCGGCGGGCGGTGGGGCCGCAAGGAGCTCGACGACAAGTACGGCCAGCCGATGATCGGCAAGACCGGGCTGGCGACCCTCGCCTTCATGGGCGCGGGCCATACGACCACCTCGGACACGATGTACTCAGACGTCGTGTCGAAGGCCCTGGCGTTCCTGATCTCCGAGCAGAACCCCACCACCGGGCATATCGGGAAGACGAGCTCCTACGGCCATGCGATCGCCACGTACGCCCTGGGCGAGGCCTTCGCCCTGACGGAGGACCCCGCCCTGCGCGGCCCCCTCGAGGCCGCCGTGCAACAGATCGTGAACTCCCAGAAGGCGTCCAGGGATCCGCTCCTGGATGGTGGTTGGTCCTATTACTTCGGCGACGGCCGCGAGAGCGATCGCTGGCCGCGGGCGTCCGTGACCGCTTGGCAGGTCATGGCCCTCGAGTCCGCGAAGCTCGGCGGCATCAAGGTTCCGGGGCACGTCTTCAAGCGCGCCCGCACCTTCCTGGTGAACACTTGGGATCCGAACCGCGGGGCCTTCCGCTACAGCCACGACCCTTCGCGGCTGCGTTCGGACTATCCGCTCCTGCCCGGATCGACGCCGGCGACCATGTTCGCGCTCTCGCTCCTTGGGGCCGATATTGCGGACAAACAATTCGCACCCGCGCGCCGCTTCGTTCAGGAGAAGGCGCCTGACGGCTACCGCTACACGGGCGACGACGACTTCGTCTTCAAGGCCCAGGGCAACCTGTACTTCTGGTACTACGGCACCCTTGCCATGTTCCGCGCCGGCGGCCAGGACTGGCGCCGATGGAACAGCGCTATGAAGGACACCCTCGTGCCGGCCCAGGAGCGCGACGGCTCGTGGCGCCCGATCTCGATCTACGCCGAGTACGCCCAAGATAGCGACGGCGACCGGACGTACACGACGGCGATGAACGTGTTGACCCTCGAGGTCTACTACCGCTACTTCACGCCGCTGCTCAAGGTCGAGTAACGGCCTGGGGCGAGCGCCCGGGCGCTACCGGAACTGGTACGGCTGATCGTCGGACATCGTGACGATGACGATCACGGCCACCGCGAAGATGAGCGCGGGGATGAGAATCCAAACCCAGTTGTCCTTGAGGAACTTCATTGGGGGGCGTCCGTGACGAAGAGTTCAACGGTGGTCGTGCCCTTCATGGTTTGGTCGATGATGCCGTGGAACTTGGTGTTCATCATGTCGAACTCGTAGTCCTGGTCGAATTCTGCGGTGACGTCGGCTTCGAGGCTGAACTCGGCCATGCGGGAGGCGTCCATGTCCCAGTAGAGGTTGGCCACGCCGACGACGTGCATGGTGAGCTTGGCGTCTGAGGCGCCGCGGCCGATGGCGGCGTTTTGGTAGGGGCCCGACTGCTCGCGCATCCAATCCGTGGTGTCTGCGGCGAGATGGAGGTCGACCGCGAACCTCATGTGCGCCAAGCGCGACTTGTTCTGGGAGCGGATGCCTTTCCATGTGCCGACCGCTAAGCCCTCGACGGACTGTGCGGCGCGGTGCACGCCAAATTGGGAGAAGCGTGCCAGGTAGTCGGGGTCCTGGAGGTTGAACATCATCGGGAAGATGGGCGCCGGGAGCGAGCAGGGGTCGAGGAGCTCCGCGAAGGCGGAGCCTGGGACTTCCCACGTTTGCCCGAGCACGAGCTCCTGGGTACCCGGTGGGGGAATCAGGTGCTCGCCAGTCGGGCCGGCGCTCATGGCGAGCTCCCACGGGAGGGGCGCCGCGCCTTCCGGCCGGTCCATCCACCGGGCCTCGAGGTGGGCGGTGGCCGGGCCAGGGGCCGAGGGGAGAGCTGGGGTTGCGCCGCCCTTCAGCTCTCCTCTTTGGGTTCCCTTTCGCGCTCCCTTCTGGGCTTCCTCCTGGGCTTCCTTCTGGGCTCCTTTCTGGGGGTCCCCCTTGGGGGACGGCTCGGAGGGACTTAGGAGAATGCGTTTGCCCTCGATCTCGAGGGCTTTGCGCGTGGACGTTTCGTGCTGCTCGCCTCGCTGGCTGACGGACAGGTCCACCCTGCTCATCGCTGTTTCGATCACACGTTCGATCGCCTGGTGCTGGCGGGGCCCTACGTGCCTGACATCGTCGATCCAGCTTCGGTCGCTAGTTTGTTCCACGATCGGTTCTTCGCACTCACGTTCGGTGGGCTCGCCGTTCATGGACGACCGCACGCGGCGCATCGTGAGCTTCGTCGTTTCGTGAAAGACGAACTTGGAGCGGTGGGGCGCGGCTACGACGTAGACCGGTGCGGGGTCCGGCGCGGGCACCTCGAGCGCCTCTTGGGGAGACGTGCAGGTGGAGGATTCCGCCAAGAGGCCGGCGATGAGGGCAAGTGCAAGCATGCCCCCAGGGTAGGTGGAGGGAGATTCGTTTGTAAATCGCTGCCATTTGAAGAGGGCGGACGAGCACCGCGTTCGGCCGTGGCAGGGCCCCTAGTAGCTTGTTGCAAAGTTCTTGCGAGACTGGGAATCTGTCCCCCTGGCACGTTCGTGGGCATTGCGTACCTTCGAATCTCGGCGCCGGTTCATCCGGTGCAACAGCGCTGCCGATCGGGTGATCGGCGGGACGCAGCGCCGAGGCGCGAGCCACCCGTGTGGGTGGTTCGCGCCCGGCCTCATTTTTTGGGCGCCCATGGGGCGGCCACTTCTGGGTACCGGCTGCTGGGCCGCTTGTTCTTGGGGAATCGGCTTCTGGTGGCGCAGCCATCCCTCGGCGGGAACGGGCACTACACTGCCTGGCGCCGTGCGTTACGCCCTCCTCTACAACCCCATTGCTGGGCGCGGACGCGCCGTTGCCGTGGCCAAGGACTTGATCGCTCGGCTCGAGCGCGCCGGGCATACCGTTGTCGACGGGCGGTCGGAGTACGCCGGCCATGTGGAGGTCCTGGGCGCTGAGCTTGGGCCGGAGGTGGAGCGCCTGCTCGTGCTCGGGGGAGACGGTTCCGTGCGAGAGGCGGTGAAGGGGATGCTCCGGTTGACGCCGGAGGAGCGTCCGGCGATTGGAGCGCTGCCCTTTGGCAACGGCAACGTCATGGCCCGGGAGGCGGGCCTTCCGATGGACGCTTCAGGCGCCCTCGAAGCGACTCTCGAAGGGGACGTGCACGACGTGGACCTTGGATTCGCAAAGGCTGACGGCGGCGAGGAGGAACCGTTCCTGGCCATGGTCGGGGCAGGATACGACGCCGCCGTGGCCCAGGGCATCTCCCGCTGCAGGGCGACCCGGCTCGGCGGAACGCTCTACCGCTTCAACGCGGACTTGATCTACGGGGCACTGGGCCTTCGGGAGATGGTCCGATTCGTTCCCCCGAGGTTCAGCGTCGAAGTGGACGGCGAGCTCTTGAGCGATCGAGCGGCCGCCGCAGTGGTGTCGAGCGTTTGGACCTACGGCAAGGGCATGAGCATGGCGCCCCATGCGGCGTGGGACGATGGTTCCCTGGGCGTTCACGTGCGCAGCGGGATCGCGCCGTGGAAGACCGTCCGGGCCCTCTGGGCGGCTCAACGGGGGAAAGAGGCGCCCGCGTGGGCCGCCAAGTACGCCGCGGGGGGGGCGATC
>CAJXRJ010000733.1 GCA_913058555.1 uncultured bacterium | reverse complement strand
TCTACACACTGCATATCGTCGGCAGCGTCAGATGTGTATAAGAGACAGACTTGATTGGCAGTGCAGCATTTGGGGAGGTTCTGGACCAACCGGAAGCCGTTGCGCCATGCCCGAACGGGCGCGTCTGGTTTTGGGACTCAGATCGCGCCTCCGCCGCGCCGCCGAACAGGGCAACTGGCCGAGGGGGTCGCCGAGGAGACGGTCGCCCATTCCGCAGGCGTCCCATCAGGGAGCAATCCAGCCAGATTGGCGCCCGTGCACGTCGAACTCCCCTCCCATGGGGTCCCCACGCGACCATGGGGCCGTGATTTGGCAGGTGGTCTAGCCGGTGATCTAGCCGGTGATCCAGCCGGTGCCGGGGGCCCAAATCGCCCCCTCGCCTGGGGCCCGTGCCGTGGCCGACTCAGCACAACCCGTGACGGTGCCGGCCCGTTTGGGTCCACCCAGAGCGGCGAGCCCCCCCGCGTCCGTCCCTTGGGACGGCGCCTCGAATTGAGTCCCTCAGAGGACCTCGATCCGCGCCTCTGAGCTCACCTGGCGCTTCAAAACGCCTAGGGCGCCGGGACTGAGCCGCACACGCATGCGCATCGCACCGTCCTCTTCCACGTCCTCCTCGATGATCGCGCCACTGCTGCGAACGAAGGCCACGGTACGGCCGTCGCCGGGGGCGGCAAAAACGTCCACAAGGCCAGAACAATCGTCGAGGCGCCGGGTCACGATCGACGTGAGCTGGTCCAGGCCTTGGCCTGTGTGGGCGCTGATGTGCACGACCTCGGCCTGACTGCCAGCGAGGCGCTCGGTGAGGATGGCAAGGTCCAGGCTATCGCTGACGCGGTCGACCTTGTTGAACACGATGAGGTCCGGGCGCAGGTGCGGAGACACGTCCGCGAGCACCTCGTCAACGGCTTCCATCTGATGGTCGGCGTCCGGGTTGGAGGCGTCGACGACGTGGATCAAAAGATCGGCGTGGAGCGTCTCCTCGAGGGTCGCGTGGAAAGACGCCACGAGGTGGTGCGGCAGGCGCTGCAGGAACCCCACCGTGTCGGAGAGCAACACGGTTCGCTTGTCGGGGAGGATCCAACGCCTCGTGCGCGTATCCAGGGTCGCGAACGGCATGTCCGCGGCGAACTCGGTGGCGCCGGTGAGGCGGTTGAGCAGCGTCGACTTGCCGGCATTCGTGTACCCAACGAGACCGATCACGAACTCACCGGTGCGCGCGCGGACTTCCCGTTGCTTGCGCTTCTCAATGACGCTGAGCTCTCGCTTCAGATCGGTGATGCGCTTGTTGAGCAAACGCTTGTCCGTCTCCAACTGCGTCTCGCCCGGCCCCCTCGTTCCGACGGCGCCTTCCATGCGCTCGAGGTGCGTCCACATACGGCGCAGGCGCGGCATCATGTAGATGTTCTGGGCGAGCTCGACCTGGAGCCTCGCTTGCAGCGTTTGGGCGCGGGACGAGAAGATGTCGAGGATCAGCTCGGAGCGATCGATGACGCGTGTCTCCCACGCCTTCTCTAGGTTGCGTCCCTGGGCGGGCGTGAGGTCGTTGTCGACGACGATGGCGTCCGCGCAAAGGCGTTTGGCCTCGTCGCCAATCTCTTCGACCTTCCCCTTGCCGAACAGCGTGGCGGGGTGTGGGCGCTGACGGGTTTGGTGCATCCCTTCCCCTACGACCTCCGCGTTGGCGGCTTTCACAAGGGCCTGGAGCTCAGAGAGTGGGCCGTCGGTTTCCTGGACCTGGTCCGGCAGAATGACGCCACAGGTGAAAAGACGCTCCTGTCGGCGCTCGGTGCTGAACGTGTGACCACTCATGCGTTGACGCCTTCCGGGGCCACGGTGCCCTGCACGGGACGGCGATGGAGGGCCACGCGGCGGATCACAGAACCGTCAATCTCAGGGACCTGTTCCAAGTGCACGCGCCAGTTGCGGTCGTCTACGTCGGGACAGTCAGAGCGGTAATGGGTCCCGCGGGACTCGGTGCGTTCGAGGGCGGCAAAGGTCGCGAGACGGGCGACGGAAAGCATGTTCATGAGCTCGATGGCACGGACATCGTCAAGGGGAAGGGACCTGACGGCCCGGGCCCAGAAGGCGAAGGTCGAGAGCGCGTCGCGCATCGCGCGATCGGAGCGCTCCACGCCCATCTGGCGCCACATCAGCGACTTCATGGAATAGGTGAGGTCGGCGATGTTCACTTGCACGCCCGGGGGGGCGTCTTCACGGTGGCGCTCTGAGGCGCTGTGGATTTCGGGGCGACCTGCGGCAGCCGCGGCCTTCGCGGCGTGGGCACCGATCGTGTCCCCGAGGACGATCGCCTCGAGGAGTGAATTCGACCCCATGCGGTTGGCGCCGTGGAGCCCTGTGCTAGCACACTCTCCCGCGGCCCAGAGCCCGGGGACAGCCGTCCGCCCGATCTCGTCGACCCGGAGGCCGCCGATCATGTAGTGGCAACCGGGACGCACGGGGATGGGGTCCTTGGCGATGTCGATGCCGAAGAAGTTGCAGATGCGGCTGATCCCGGGGAAAGCCGTGTGGGGGTCGCGGTCAACACCGCTCAAGTCTAGGCCCACGCTGGTACTGCCCGTCTCCACCATGCGGCGGGACACGGCCCGGCTCACGATGTCCCGGGGAGCGAGCTCCGCATCGGGATGCATCCCCTCCATGAAGCGCACACCGTCGCGATCGCGCAGGACACCGCCCGCGCCGCGCACGATCTCGGAGATGAGCACACGGGCTGCGCCTGCGATGTAGAGGCAGGTTGGATGGAACTGGACGAATTCAAGGTCGCGCACCGGAGCACCAGCGCGCAGGCCCATCGCCACGCCGTCGGCCGTGGCGATCGTCGGGTTCGTGGTCTCGCGGTAGATTTGCCCACCGCCGCCGGTGGCCAAGATCACCTGGGACGCGCCGTAGGCGACCTGCTCCCCTTGGGGATTCTTGGCGAGCAGACCCACGGCCTGCCCTTCGTCGTCGGTCAGAACGTCGATACCGAAGACGCCTTCGAAGACGTCGATGGCGGGGTGATCGATCACTGCCTGTCCTAGCGTCGCCTGGATCTCTGCGCCGGTCGCGTCGCCGCGGGCGTGCAGGATGCGCGCGTGGCTGTGGCCGCCCTCCATCGAAAGGTCGAAGGAGCCATCGTCCTTGACATCGAAGTTGGCGCCGAGCCCACGGAGCTTTTGGATGGCTTCTGGGCCGCCCCGAACGACTCGGCGGGCCACGTCCCTGTCCACCAAACCGCAGCCCACGGAGATCGTGTCAGCGAGGTGCGACTCGATGGAGTCACCGGGACCGAGCACGGCAGCCACCCCCCCTTGCGCCCAGGAGGTGTTCGTCCGATTCAGTTTGTCCTTCGCAACCACAGCGACGGAGGCCCCCGCATTGGCAGCCGCGAGGGCTGCCACCGTACCAGCGGCCCCGCTCCCCAGAACCAACACGTCGTAGCGGTACTGAGGTACCTGACGGAGGGAAAAGGGAACGATGTAGCGGTCGAGGTCGAGGCGGTGGAAATCGTCCAAACGTATGCAGTGGCGCGGGCGTGGCCCGGAGATGGAAAGTCAGCGCGCGATTGTAGGGCGATGGCATGGCACCGGGTCCCCTGGGAGCGCGTAGTCACCCGACTTCGCAGCGAACCGCCCCTGCGGTCAGGGCAAGGATCAGAGGCTCGCGTGGCCAGCCCGAACATGGACCGTGCTACCCGAGAGTCCAACCATGTCCGCTCTGGTTCCTTCCTTTGGGCGCCCGGCCGATGGACCCGCATTCCTG
>CAJXRJ010000732.1 GCA_913058555.1 uncultured bacterium | reverse complement strand
ACACTGCATATCGTCGGCAGCGTCAGATGTGTATAAGAGACAGAGCCAAGCCCGTGCCATCGCCAGGTCCCGCACCACGGTGTTCCTGGATGTCTGTAGGTGCTGGGCGATTTCTTCGCCCGTCAGCCCCGCAAAGAACCGAAGCTCCACGGCCTTGGCGGCCCTGGGGTCCAGCTCCTCGAGCTCCAAAAGAGCGTCTTGAAGATGAACAAGGTCCAGCTCCTGCGCCTCCCCGTTGTCCACGGTCCCCGTAAGCGTCACCTGATCCGCAGGTGTAGCTTTGCCCCGGGACGCTACCCGGCGGGCGTGGTCCACCAAGATGCGCCGCATGGTGACGGCGGCGGCATCCATGAAGAGGAGGCGGTCTGCTCCAACAAGATTCCGTGACCCCGCGAGCCGCATATACGCCTCGTGCACGAGCGCTGTGGCCTGCAGCGTATGCCCGCGGCGTTCCTTCTGCATGAGCCGCTCGGCGAGCTCCTTGAGCTCCTCATAGACCCCGTCCACGGAGGAGCTTTCGCCGGTGATGCCCTCGGCGCGGCCGAGGAGGCGCGCAATGAACTCGTTCGTATCTGCCATAGATTCGAGCGAAGGTAACACAATGACTCCAGGCCCTCCTTTCCCTCGAGTCCCCTTCGATGAGCCCATGGAACCTTCGCGATACCGTCGAGTCAAAGAACTCTTCTCCGAGCTAAGAGGCTTGGATGAGGCCTCCGCCCAGGACGCGCTCGTTGAGCGCTGTGAGGGGGATATGGACCTTCAGCGGGAAGTCGAGGAGCTCTTGCGCCATGACCGTGATGTCTCAAAAGGGCCCTTGGGGCAGGCCCTCGCGGCTCCCCGCGAAACGGATGGTGTGCCGGAGGCCATCGGGCCGTACATCGTGGGCAAACACCTGGGCGCAGGTGGAATGGGGGATGTCTACCTCGCCGAACAGCAGCATCCGATCCGTCGCACAGTGGCGCTCAAGCTCATCCGCGTTGGCCTGGAGACCAAAGAGGTCGTCGCGCGATTCGAGTCGGAGCGTCAGGCCTTGGCCATGATGGAGCACCCGAACATTGCGCGCGCCTACGACGCAGGTTCCACCAAGGACGGCCGGCCCTACTTCGTCATGGAGTACGTCGAGGGACTGCCCATCAACGAGTACTGCGACCAGGCACGCCTGAATACGCTGCAACGCCTCGAGCTTCTCGCTCAGGTATGCGATGGGCTCCAGCACGCCCACCACAAGGCCGTCATCCACCGCGACATCAAGCCATCGAACGTTCTGGTGACCGTGGCGGACGGGGTGCCCATTCCGAAGATCATCGACTTCGGCGTCGCGAAGGCTGCGGCGCAGCCCCTGACCGAGCAGACGATGTTCACGGAGGTGGGGCAGCTCGTGGGCACTCCAGACTACATGAGTCCGGAGCAGGCGACCCTTGACGGCGGAGATGTCGATACGCGCTCGGACATCTACTCCGTCGGCGTTCTTATGTATGAAGTCCTGGTGGGCGCTCTGCCCTTCGACCGTGGAGAGCTTCAGAAGGCCGGGCTCGAGGCGGTACTGCGGAGGATTCGCGAGGTCGATCCGCCTCGGCCCAGCGCGCGGGTCAAGACCCAGAATCCCATCGACGGGCGCGCGCTGGAGAGCCGGAAGACAACGTTGAATCGGCTCACCGTGGAGCTTCGAGGGGAGCTCGATTGGATCACCATGAAGGCCCTCGAGAAGGACCCTTCACGCCGCTACGCGTCCGCGTCCGAGTTCGCGGACGATCTGCGTCGATTCCTCAAGCACGAGCCCGTGAGCGCCGGTCCCCCGGGCTTTCGGTACAGCGCATCCAAGTTCATCCGCAGGCACCGTGTGGGCGCGGCGTTCGCCTCGTTAGCGGCGCTCTTCCTCGTGACCATCGCGCTCACGAACTACAGTCAGTCCAAGGTGATCGCAGCGGAACGTGACCGTGCCAGCGCGGAAGCGGAGTCCGCAAGCCAACTCTCTGGGTTCCTGATTGGTCTCTTCAAAGACGCGGACCCTGCGCGGGCCAAGGGCGCCGATATCACGGCCAGGGACCTTCTGGAAGTGGGCGCGCAGAAAATCGACGCTCTGGATGATCAGCCCATGGTGCAGGCGGCGTTCGCCGAGGCCATTGGCGGCGTCTACGGGACCATCGGAATGTTCGACGAGGGGCGCGCGCTCCTGGAGGATGCCCATGCCTATCGCACAGCGAATCGGAACGGGGACCAAGCGAGCGAGTTGGCGTACGCCGGGTCTGGGCTTGAACTCAGCACGCTTTTCATGAAGGCGGGTCGCCCTGATGAGGGCCTCGCGCTGGCGAAGGAGTCCGTCGAGATTCATGAGCGACTCCTGGGCTCGAGCGAGGAGCTCGCGGCGAGCCTCAACGGCTACGGGAACGCTCTTTGGAACACGGGCGACATGGAGGAGGCGGAGGTTCAGCATCGCCGCGCCCTTGAGATTCGCCGCAAGGTCCTCGGTCCTCGGCACAGCGCGGTGGCGGCCAGCCTCCATAACGTGGCCTCTTTGATGTTCCTTGGCGGCGACCTGGAGCAGGCAGAGCGCCTCTACCTCGAGTCCATCGACATTGCAGAGGAGACGGAGGGGCCGAACGACTTTGGCGTGGCGACGAGCATGCACACCCTTGCCATGGTCTACTCCGAAAGCGGCCGCTTCGATGAGGCTGTTCCATTAGAGGAGCGCTCCCTGGCCATTCGGGAGAACGTCCTCGGGGACAAGCACCCCCATGTGGCGCTCTCACTGACGACCTTGGCGGAGATCCATCGTGGGCTTGGGGACCCGGCCAAGGCGGAGCCGCTCGCCAGGCGGGCGGTCGCCATTGGGATGGAGTCCTGGGGCCGGGACGTACCGGACGTGTGGTGGATGCAGAGGGGGCACGCGGCCGCGCTGAACGGCCTTGGCCGCCACGATGACGCGCTCAAGGTGATGGAGCCCTTGGTGGAGCTGGTGAAAGCCGCGCCGCGGCGGATCGAGCTATCTTTGCACCTCGCGGAGCTTGGGGCCACGTACCTCGGGCTCGGCCGCGCCAGCGATGCCCTTGCGTGCTACGAAGAGTCCCTGCAAATCATCGAAGACGCGGGTGATGGAGAGTCTTCCGAAGGCGGGGCGTCGATGATGGGCCTCGCCAGGACACAACGCGACCTCGGGCGTAACGAAGCGGCGGACGCGAGCTTCCAGCGGGCTCTCGAGATCATCGCTGACTCCCTCGGCGACGACCACCCCGACAGGATCCGCGGGCTCCGGGACTACGCGGACTGGCTGAGGGTGATCGGCCGCGAAGAGCAGGCGATGGAGCTCTTCCGGGAAGCGGAGGAGCTTTCGGGACGCTGACGGCTCATCGGGACGCGTCGGGGCTTTCCAGGATTCTGGGATGCACCGGCACGTCGTACATGGAATGGAACGTGTCGAGCACGAGGCCGTGGATCACGCCGTAGCCGACTTGCCCTGGCGCCAGCTCGACGTCCGAGTCGGTGACCACGATCCGCTGGTTGCCCGACATGAAATAGAGGGTCGCCTTCCTTCGCAGTCCTTCGGGCATGCCGGGGAGCAACTGCGGGTGGGACACCGCCAGTACTCCGAAGGGCACGACACTTCCCGGGCGGCGTTTCCGCCGGCGCTTGCGCTTCTTCTTCGGTGTGCGCATACGCGAGCCGAGCCAGAGCATTCCGAGTGCCACGAAGATGAGGACGCCCGCGACCTTGACGGTGGTGGACCTGTCTCTTATACACATCTGACGCTGCCGACGATATGCAGTGT
>CAJXRJ010000731.1 GCA_913058555.1 uncultured bacterium | reverse complement strand
CGAGATCATGCCTAGTCTCGTGGGCTCGGAGATGTGTATAAGAGACAGGTTCCTCGTTGGAGCCCGTGCCCATGGCCGCGTCGAGGTCGATCACCGCGGTCTCGCCGACCCGCGAGAAGCGGTCGAGAAGCGGACGCGGGTCGCCCGCGTCGAGGGCTTTGGCCTCGCCGCCGACGAGCTGGACGGTGGAGCCAGATTGCAGGTCGATGCTGGGGACGATCATGACGGGAGGGGGGAGTTCTCGGACACGGATGGAAGCATGGGGGCGGAGACGAGGCGCATATCGAAGCCGAGGCGCACGAGGTCTGACTTCACGGCGGCCACCGTGGTCTCTGCGTCGTGGAAGATGGAGGCGGCAAGCACCGCGCTGGCTCCCGCACGGAGGGCGGCGGCCATGTGCTCAGGGGTCTTGGCGCCGCCGCTCGCGATGATGGGGACGGGCGCCGCCTGGGAGAGGGCCTCGAGCAGGGCCAGGTCGTAGCCCTCGCCGGTGCCGTCGCGGTCCCAGCTCGTGGCGAGGATCTCGCCAGCGCCGGCTTCGACGGCTTCCTTGGCCCATTCGATGGCGTCCTTGCCCGTGCGGTCGCGGCCCCCGCGCACCACGACTTCGAATCGGCTGGGGTCGGCGGCGGTGCGGGCCGCGTCGATGGCGACGATGGTGCACTGGGCGCCGAGCTGGTCGCGTATCTCGGTGAGCAGCCCGGGGCGCGCGAGGGCCGCCGTGTTCACGGCGACTTTGTCGGCGCCAGCGCAGAGGAGCCGCTCGGCGTCTTGGAGGGTGCGAACGCCGCCGCCCACGGTGAGCGGGATGCCGAGCACCGCGCGGACCTTGGCGACCGTCTCAAGGGCGCTGCCGCGCCCTTCCGGCGTCGCGGACACGTCGAGCAGACAAAGCTCGTCGGCGCCCTGGGATTCGTAGGCGGCCGCGCGCTCCACCGGGTCACCGGCGTCCCGAAGGCCCTGGAACTTGATGCCTTTCACCACGCGCCCGTCGCGCACGTCGAGGCAGGGAATGATGCGTGTCATCGACATGGGGTGGCTCCTTGGGTGGTGTCGACCGCGGATTGGGCGCGGGCGCGTTCGAGCCAGCGGGTGATGAGGTCTCGGCCGTAGGTCGAGGACAGCTCAGGGTGGAACTGGGCGGCGACGACCGCGCCGCGCTCCACGGCGGCCACGAAAGGGGCGCCTTCGACGGAGGTGGCGACGCGCCAGCCTGCTTCTTCGAGGCGCCCGCTGGGACGCAGGCAGTAGGTGTGCGCGAAGTACGCGGATCCGCCCTGGACGAGGCCCTCCGTGGCGGCGGATTCGATGCGGTTCCAGCCGAAGTGTGGCAGGCGCGGTGCGCCGTCCAGCCGAACGGTCTGGACCGGGAGAACGCCGAGTCCCGGCGTGCCGGCGGATTCGTCGCTGGACTCGCTGAGCAGCTGGAGCCCCAGGCAGATCGCGAGGGTGGGGCGCCCTTCCTCGATGCGTGCCTTCAGTGCGGTCCCCAGGCCATGGCGATTCAATGCGGCCATGCCCGCCGCGAACGATCCCACGCCCGGCAGGACGACGGCGTCCGCCGTGCGACAGGTCTCAGGGTCGACGCTGGGGGCGGCGCGGACCCCAAGGCGGGCCAGCGCAGCGCTCACGGAGGCCACGTTGGCGATGCCGGTGGAAAGGAGGGTTACGTCCATCAGAGGGCTCCCTTCGTGCTAGGGATGGTGCCGGTCCCGTCGAGGCGAATCGCGCTTCGCAGCGCGACGGCCAGGGCCTTGAAAGCGGCTTCGGCCTTGTGGTGATCGTTTTCGCCCCGGAGCAAATCGAGATGCAGGCAGAAGCGGCCCGCGATGGCGAGGGAGCGGAAGAAGTGGGGGATGTTCTCCGTGGCGAGCCCGCCCAGCGCTTCCCGCGTGAAGTCCAAGTGCACCTCCGGCCACGGCCGGCCCGAAAGGTCGAGGACGGCGCGCACGAGGGCCTCGTCCAGGGGCGCGCACGCGTCACCGAAGCGCGTGATCCCGCGCCTTTCCCCGAGGGCTTGATCGATGGCCGTGCCCAGCACGATGGCGCAGTCCTCTGCGGTGTGGTGGTCGTCAACCTCCAGATCGCCGGTGACTTTCAGATCGATGTCCAGGCGGCCGTGGCGCCCGAGGGCGTCGATCATGTGGTCGAGGAATCCAATGCCTGTGATTGCGGAAACTTCGCCCGTGCCGTCGAGGTTGAGACGGAGTTCGATGGAGGTCTCGCGGGTCTTCCGGGAGACCTCGGCGATGCGCGTGTTCTGGGGGGAGGTCATCGGGAGAGAGTGGATTGGAGGAGCTCCGAGAGGTCGATGGTGCGGTCGAGCACGAGGCCCGCGCCGGCGGCGGTGAGTGACGCGCCCACGGCGCGATCCTTCGCGGGGTCGCCCGAGGGTGGCAGCACGCCGATTGGTAGGGCGCCGGCGCCACGGGCGCTCACGACGTCGTCGGGCGTATCGCCGAGTAGCCAGGCGGTGCTGGCACGAAGGGTTCGCATGGCCAAGGAGGTCGGTGCGGCGCTCGGCTTGAGCTCAGCGTCTTCGCGGGTGACGACGGTGCTGAAGAACTCCGCGAGGCCAAAGCGCGCAAGGAAGTCCTCCGCGTCGCTCCGCGGGCGGCCCGTCACGATGCCCAGAGGGAAGCGCGCCGCCAGGGAGGCCAAGGCCTCCTTGGACAAGAGCAGGGACTCGGTCTCGCGGAGCCCAGGGGCCTCGGGTGTGCCTTGGTACAGCTCCTCGAAGCGCGCGGTGACCTCCTCGAGGTCAGCGTCCACGCCCGCGTCACGGATGAGGCGCCAGGTGAGGGCCCAGTCGTCGTTCGCACCCCCTTGGGCCTTCGCGGCGTCCACGTCGAGATCGGTGACCGCGGCGCCAAAGCCCTTGGCGGTGCCCAGGATCGCCGCCCGGTAAGAACCCGAAACGTCCGCGAGGACGCCGTCCATGTCGAAGAGGAGCGCATCGGGCCGAAGGGCGGACCGCAGGGCCACATCGAGCCGCGCGTACTCGTCCGGGTCGCCTGGACACGTGATCCGGAGGGCACTCCCGAACGATCGGATCGCGATGCCCGCGCTGGATACGAGGGCCCGAATGGAATCGGCCCGGGAGGTCTCGACGTAGACGAAGTTGCCTTGGCTCCGGGTAACGACGAGGCCCAGTTCGCCCAGAAGGTCGGCCAGGTCCTCGCGTTCCTTCCGGACTTGGGCGACGAAGCTGGAAGGGTCCGAAGCGAGGGCATGGGACGCGCCGGCGAGGGCCGGCGCCGCGCATGGGTAGGGGTTGCCGGCGGCGGCGAGGCTGCGGAGGATCGCCGGCGCGCCAACGGCGAAGCCCACCCGAAGGCCCGCGCAGCCGAAGGCCTTCGAGAGCGTCCGCAGAATGACGACGTTCGCAAGTCCCCTGGCGGCGCGGGTGAGGTCATCGTCCGCGAACTCGCCGTAGGCGGCGTCCAGCACCACGAGGGCCCCCGGGGCGGCTTCCGCGATGCGAACGAGGTCCGCTTCCGCGGCGACCGAGCCCGTCGGGTTGTTGGGGCTGACGATGTAGATGACCGAAGTGCGCTCGTTGGTGGCCTGCAGGACCCCCTCGACGGGGTAAGGGGCGCCCGGTGTCCACGCCACGTCTCGTACGGTGCCTCCGCTGAGGGCGATGTAGCGCGGGATCATCTCGAAGGTCGGCGACGGCAGAATCGCCTCCCGATCTGGGCCGAGGAAGCCAAGGGCGATGCGCAGCAGTCCATCGCTGTCTCTTATACACATCTGACGCTGCCGACGATATGCAGTGTGTAGA
>CAJXRJ010000730.1 GCA_913058555.1 uncultured bacterium | reverse complement strand
GAGATCATGCCTAGTCTCGTGGGCTCGGAGATGTGTATAAGAGACAGTCCCGGCAGAGCGCCAACAGCGGCTTTGGTTCAACACCGCTGACGCCGACAGCACCGAGTGGATTTCGTTCCGCGAGGCAAAGGCATCCATGCGCTTCGACGCGGGGCGGTTCCGGGCCTACGACCCCAACAAGGACGGTCGCATTACCTTCGCCGAGTTCGCCGAGTTCATCCGCAATGAGCGCGCCGAAGGCCGCAAGGTCATTGCGCCTGTACCGGCCGACATTGACGGCAAGCCCCCCACCCGCACCGCAGAGCAGCTCCGCGCCGCCTACGACACGGACCTCGACGGCGCCGTCAGCCAGATTGAGCTCGACCGCATCCTCGGCGACTACGACCGCGGCGGAGCACGCTTCGACGCAGACACCGTCCTGAGGCGTCTCGATGCCGATGGCAACAACGTCCTCGACGTGGCGGAGCTCGAGCGCCTCGCGAGCTACCTCATGCCACTCGCCGTGGGCGCTGGCGACCCACGCAGGCCAGGACCCGGCGCCCGAAGCGTCATGGAGCTCTTCGGCACGCCCATCGACCAAGGGGAAGGCCACCCGCCGCGCATCCTGGGCCCCATCCATCCGTTCCGACGCCTGGACGTCGACAACGACGGCTACGTCGATATGAAAGATCTCGAGCGCCTCGAGGGACGCAGCTTCTCACCGGTGAGCCTGAAGAGCGTCCTGAACACCCTCGACGTCAACTTCGACGGCCGCGTCAGCGAGCGAGAGTTCATGACGTCGATCACGCCCAAGCGCCGCCGCTAGATCGAGAGTGGCCGCGGTCCTGGGCGGACACGAGAAAGGGGGAATGCGGCTGGCCAATGCCAACCGCACTCCCCCTTTCCCATGGGCGGCCTCGGCCGCGCCCACTTTCGATCTACACGCCGATCAGTGGCTCATGCCTGGGCCCCTTCTCTGGATCCGCCACGGCGTAGCTCCCGCGGCCCTTCAGGCTCATCCCCGCGGTCCGGCCCTGGAGGTCGACGCAATAGAGCTGGAGATCAAACGTCGGGAGACCGTCCTCCCCCACGAGCCCGGGCTGCCATTGGGCCATGCGCACAGCCTGGCGCTTGACTCGGTTCAGGACCTCGGTCAGAGCTTCCGTGGGCGTTGCTCCCGCCCGCAAGCGCTCCACCACCGCGAAGCTAGCGTTCGCGAGGATCGCCGACTCACCCCGGCCCGTGCCGCCGGCGCTGCCCACCTCTTGGTCGCAGTACAGTCCCGCGCCGACGATCGGCGAATCACCCACGCGGCCCGGGATCTTCCAAGCGAGGCCCGACGTCGTGGTCGTGCACGCGATGTCGCCGGTCTTGCCCAGGGCCGAGCAGTGGATGGTGCCCGTGATGCGCTTGTCGAAGAGGAGGTCCTCGATCGCGACCTTCTCTCCGTGGACATCGATCACCATGCCGGACTTGGGGCTCTTCCCATCGCCGTCCTTTGACTTCTTCCGCAGTGGCACCAGGCGATCGTCGCGATCGCTCATGGACTCCTTCCAGTTCATCCAGATCTTCCGCGTCCGCTCCGTCAGGAGCTCGGTGTGCGGATGCCCGTGGGAGCGCGCGAACTTGTAAGCGCCGTCACCGACGATCAAGCAATGGTCCGTGCGCTCCATCACGAGGCGCGCCACCTCCGAGGGATGGAGGATGTCGGTGATGTAGGCCACCGCCCCGGAGTTATGGGTTGGCCCATGCATCACGGCGGCGTCCAACGTGACATGGCCCTCTTCGTCGGGAAGGCCCCCGATGCCGACGGAGGGATCGTTGGGATCGGCCTCGACGATCTTGACGACTTCGATGGCCACATCGAGGGGCTCGGCGCCCTGTTGCAGGTCGCCATAGAACTTGTTCATGCCCCGCAGCGCATTGGCGGAGCCGATCAGCGTCGGGCCCCCCGGAGCGCCGCCGCTCGACCGGCGAGCGGTGTGCACGGCGGGCGCTCCGGTGGCGAGCGACGCTCCCCCGCAGGCGGCAGCAGCCGCCGCCGCGCCGCGCAGGAGCGTGCGCCTTGGCAGGGATCGCGGACGGGTTGGCAGGTTCTCGCTTCCTCGATGGCTCATGGAGGCGATCCTACCAGCCCACGCCCGGGACGCTCAGATTGGACGGGCTACACGCACAATCAATACGAGTCGATCGCCCGTAGCGCCTCGTTCTCCGGCAGAGGCTCACCCGCAGCGAGGGCCCGAAGCCAGAAGCGAGCGCCGTCGAACCAATCCTTCCAAGCCTCTTCGAGCCCAATCTTGAACTCCTCGTCCGAATCCGCGACCGCCGTGAGGCGCAGCCGCCTCTCCAGGTTGAGCGTGTCCAGGTGCCGCTCCAAGTCCTCCGGACGGAGGTCAGCCACGGCCAAGGCCGACGCCCCAATCACCACGGACGTGCGCCGCAGCTCGTCCGGATCGACGTGGTTCATGCGATCGAGGCTCGTGGAGTAGGAGAAGTCCGTGAAGTGCCACACGAGGGCCGCGGCCACGCCCCTGTTCAGGAACGCATCGTGGTCACTGCCGCCTTCCCAGGGATGCTCACGCGTGGACCAAGGGGCGCTTCCGCGGGACATCGTCAGCTCACCGACGTCCACCAGGGCCTGCCGGATGATGACCGAGAGGCCATTGGGAATGATGTCCTCCTCCGCCACGGCCCCCGCGCCCCAGGGCGTGTGGGCGTCGGGACGAAGCGTGACGACCGCGCCTGGATCCCAGCCCCTCTCGAGCAAGCAGATCGCGCCGGTCTGGCTGTAACTGGCCCCGATCATGTCCGCGACGATGGCGGCCACGGGCGTGCCGTCGAGCTTCTCAAAGATGGCCTCGCCCGCCTTCGCCTCGTGACCAAACACGAACCGGATCGTTCGGCGCGGCTGTGAAATCTTGCCCGCGGCGATGAGGCGCTTGATCGAACGCGCGATCTCGACCATCCCACCCACGCCGGCCGCGTTGTCCCCGGCGCCGGAACCACTGACCGCTGAGATGACGTAGATGATCTCGTCGGGCTTTTCAGAGCCTTCGATCGAGGCCACGACCGTGCGAAGCTCGTTGACCTTGGTTCGAACCTCACCGCTGAGCTCAAAGGTCCCCCCCGCGTTAGCGGCTTGGAGCATGTTCTCCGCGGTTCGCGGAGACACGTAGAGGCTCGGCAGCTTCGACCCGGGACGCACAGAACCGTCGAAGATGGCGTCGAAGTGGCGGTCCTGCCCCGTGGGATCCACGGCATAGTCCAGGAGGAACGAGGAGACCACAGCTCCGGCACCGCGCTTCGCGGCCTCTTGCTCCACCGATCGCACGGACTGGTCCGTGACGAGGATCGCGCCGGGGGTCACGTCTTCGATACTGAAGACGGCGTTGCCTGCCACCTGGAAGGACTCGACGCCCCTGGGCAGCATCGTTCGGCTGGCTTCGTTCGGGCGCGAGAACTCTGCGATCACGATCTTTCGTGCTGCCCCACGGCCGGCCTTGCCAACAACAGTGACCTTCGCCGAAACGGGCGTCCAAGCGGGCTGCGCCAAGGGCGTCGCCAGGATCTCGAGGCCAAATCCATCGTCCCCACCGGTGCTGGCCGCGCCGAAGCCCGCACCGTACAGGTCTGCGATCACGCGGTCGATGGCGCGATCGTACCCCTCGCTGGCTGGGGGTCGCCGCTCTTGGTCGAGCACGGCGGCAAGTGCCATAGCCGCATTGGACTCATAGATGTCGAGTAGCGGCAGGGCGAAGCGCGCCGTCCCGGTGTCACCTTGATCCACGGCGGGGCCGATGTGGCCAC
>CAJXRJ010000729.1 GCA_913058555.1 uncultured bacterium | reverse complement strand
CCCCACGATCCCCGCCGCCCCGCATGTCGAAGACGCTCGTCATTGTCGAGTCCCCCACGAAGGCCAAGACGCTCAGGAAGTTCCTGGGCAAGGACTATGTGGTGGAGTCGAGCGTGGGGCACATCCGTGACCTGCCCGCCAACGCCGCGGAGATCCCCGCGAAGTACAAGAAGGAGGCCTGGTCACGCCTGGGGGTGGACGTTGAGAATGATTTTCAGCCGCTCTACATCGTCCAGCCCGAGAAGAAGAAGAAGATCGCCGAGCTGAAGGCGCTCCTGAAGGACGTCGATCGCGTCCTGCTGGCGACTGATGAGGACCGCGAGGGTGAGGCCATCTCTTGGCACCTGGTGGAGGTCCTTCAGCCCAAGGTCCCCTACAAGCGGATGGTGTTCCACGAGATCACCAAGTCGGCGATCCTCGAGGCCCTCGAGGACACCCGCGAGATCGACAGCGATATGGTCCAGGCCCAGGAAAGCCGTCGCATCCTGGACCGCCTGTACGGCTACGAGGTCTCGCCGATCCTCTGGCGCAAGATCAAGCCAAAGCTCTCAGCGGGCCGCGTGCAGAGTGTCGCCACCAAGATCCTTGTGGACCGCGAGCGCGCCCGCATGCGGTTCATCGCGGCTGAATACTGGGACCTTTCCGCAAGCTTCACGCCGACCTCTGGCGAGGGCAAGGGCAAGGAGTTCGATGCCCGCCTCACGAGCCTGCGCGACAAGCGCATCGCGAGCGGCAAGGACTTCGATCCGGACACTGGCCAGCTCAAGCGGGACGACGTCGAGCTGCTCTCGGCCAAGGACGCTACGGAGCTGAAGGCCAAGCTCGACGACGGGACCTTCAAGATCCTGTCCGCCGAAGAGAAGCCTTTCTCCAGGTCCCCAGCGCCGCCGTTCACCACGTCGACCCTTCAACAGGAAGGCAACCGCAAGCTGCGGTTCGACGCCAAGCGCACGATGCGCGCTGCCCAGCGCCTCTACGAGAACGGTTTCATCACCTACATGCGTACCGACTCGGTGACGCTCTCGAAGACGGCCATCGAGCTGGCGCGCAACGCGGTGACGGAAACCTACGGGGCGGAGTTCCTCCCCGACAATCCCCGGCTGTACAAGGGCAAGTCCGCCAACGCCCAGGAGGCCCACGAGGCGATCCGCCCAGCGGGCGAGGTCGTGGCTCCGGTGGAGGAGATCCAGCGCACCCTCGGCGCCGACGAAGGCAAGGTCTACGAGCTCATCTGGAAACGCACGCTCAGCTGCCAGATGAAAGACGCCAAGGGGCGGCGCATGGTCCTCAAGGTCGGCGATGCCGACGGCCAGATCCAAGCGGTCTTCCAGGCCAACGGCAGCGTGATCGACTTCCCTGGATTCCTCCGGGCCTACGTCGAAGGCTCCGATGATCCGGATGCTGCCCTCGCCGAGCGGGAGACGATCCTGCCACCGGTGGCCCAGGGCGACGACGTCAAGGCGAAGTCCATCCAGGCGGAAGAGCACCACACCTCGCCCCCCGCCCGCCTGACGGAAGCGACCCTCGTCAAGACCCTCGAGGAAGAGGGGATTGGCCGGCCGAGTACCTACGCGTCGATCATCGACACGATCCTGCGCCGGGACTACACCTTCAAGAAAGGCTCAGCCCTCGTGCCCAGCTTCACCGCGTTTGCCGTCGTATCGCTGATGGAGCAGCACATGGGGCATCTGATCGACCCGAGCTTCACCGCCAAGATGGAATCGAGCCTCGACGCGATTTCCCGCGGCGAGGACGAGATGCTCCCGTACCTCAAGAAGTTCTACGAGACGGGCGTCGATTCCAATCCGGGCCTGCGCCCCATGCTCGACCTGAAGGCGGACGACATCGACCCGCGGACGGTGTGCTCGATTCCGATCGGCAAGAGCTCGAAGGACGAGGACCTGATCGTGCGCGTCGGCCGCTACGGGCCGTTCATTCAGTGCGGCGAATCCACCGCGCCGATCCCCGCGGAGACGGCTCCTGACGAAGTCACCACCGCCTTCGCCGAAGCGCTGATCGAAGCGAAGGCCAAGGGCGACGAGCCCCTCGGGCACGACCCTGAGTCGAGCCTGCCCATCTTTGTGAAGACGGGGCGCTACGGGCCCTACGTGCAGCTCGGTGAGGCCGGCGACGGCAAAGAGAAGCCCAAGATGGTCTCGCTCCTCAAGGGCATGACCGTCGACGACGTGGACCTTGAGGTTGCGATGGCCCTTGCGTCCCTCCCGCGCAACCTTGGCCAGGACGAAGCGGGCGTGGACATCCTTGCCTACAACGGCCGCTACGGTCCCTACATCAAGCGCGGGGCCGACACCCGCAGCCTGACGGCCGACGATCACCTCCTGAAGATCACCAAGGAGCGAGCCATCGAGCTCCTGGCCACGGAGAAGCAGGGCCGCGGCCGCACCGCCGCTCCGGAGCCCATGAAGGTCTTCAAGGACGTCAAGGATCTCGACGGCGGTGAGATCAAGCTCTTCAAGGGACGCTACGGCCCCTATGTCAGTGACGGCGAAGTGAACGCGTCGCTGCCGCGGGATATGGAGAACCCGGAGGGGATCACCGAGGCCCATGCCCTCGAGCTGCTCGCGATCCAGCGCGAGAAGAAAGGCAAGACCAAGAAGAAGGCGAAGAAGAAGACGACCAAGAAGGCCGCCAAGAAGACCACGAAGAAGACGACCAAGAAGGCTTCGACCTCCAAGAAGAGCACGTCGAAGAAGACGCCGTCTCGCAAGAAGGCTGCATCGAAAGACACAAAGAGCGAAGAGTGACCTGGGCGGGGGCCCGGGGCGCCCTCCATCGCGCAACGTGAGAGTCCGATGAGAGGCAGAGCCTCCCATCGAAACCTCCGTGGGCAGGTTCGGTTTCCTTGGGGGTACGCGAGGCCAGTAGCCCGCGACCTTCCACGATTCGGAGACCGCCCATGAACCTCTCACGTCACCTTCTCATTTTGGCCCTGGCCGCCGCCACGGGGACCCATGCCGTCGCTGCCCAGCGTCCCGACTCCGGACGCCGCGGAGGCCCGGTCGGTCCCCTCGAAGTCCACGAACCGCCCGCGGCCGCGGGCATCGCATGGTTCGGTACCTGGGACGGCGCCCTCGCCGAGGCCAAGCGCACGGGACGTCCGATCCTATTCATGTCGGCCGCACCCCAGTGCCAGGGCGTCCCTGGCGTTTGGTGACCCGGCTACCAACAAACGGATAGGAGTGTCCTGTCCAACAAAGCCGTTGTGGAAGCGTCCCGCGCCTTCGTCTGCGTCCGCCCGCAGACCTACGAAGACGAAGCGGAAGCCAAGATCCTCTCGTACGTCTTCGCGGGCCGAAGCGGCCTTGAGAACACGTCGTTTGCGCTCCTCGATCCCGAAGGGAAGAAGCTGACCCGGGGATCCCGGTCGCCTTCGATGACCTACGGCAGCGTGGAGAAGTTTGCGGAGGCCCTTGAGAAGACCTCCGCCAAGTACACCCCGAAGGCTAAGGCCATCGAGGCGCTCCCTGGCCTTCGTGATTTGCGGATCGCGCTCAACGTCGCGGCGGCGGACATGCGGCCGCTCGTGATCGTGCG
Source organism: uncultured bacterium (assembly GCA_913058555.1). GTDB lineage: Bacteria > Planctomycetota > UBA1135 > UBA1135 > Saltatorellus. The sequence continues at coordinate 237 of CAJXRJ010000729.1, read as the reverse complement.
CGGCAAGGACGCCAAAGCCGCGGCAAAGCTCGCGGCCGTGGTCTCCAAGACGGCTTGGGCGGCCGACGCGATCGGCAAGTGTCACTACCTCGTCCTGGACGAAGCCGCCGACCTCGAAGGGCTCGCCCCGAAGATCGGCGTCACGGTGGTTCAGCCCGACCCCTACGGCCGCGGCGGCGAGGTCTTGAGTCACCTGTCTCTTATACACATCTCCGAGCCCACGAGACTAGGCATGAT
>CAJXRJ010000728.1 GCA_913058555.1 uncultured bacterium | reverse complement strand
CTCTACCGGCGGGGCAAGGCGGCTCAGAGCCCACGATTCCTGGAATCGAACGGCGGAACGTGATCGTCGGGTTTGATCCCCGAATGACTCACAACTTGGCCGCGCGAGGGGCGAAGCGGCCTGCGGGCACCTGTGCTCCCTTTGGGCAAGGTGCCTCAGGTACGTAACTGGTACCTCGCTTGCGCTCATGGGGGCAGCGTGCAGACTGGGGAGGCCATGAGAATCACCCTCGTCCATTGCCTCTTCGCCAGCTCGCTCCTCCTTAGCCCCGTTTTCGGCCAGAGCCTTGGCCGCGTCGAGATCCGACCTGGCAACCGAAGCCTGGACGCGATCCTCACGGCCTACGGTCTCGACCACCACGACGTCCTCGCCGAACGAGCAGAGGAGGGAACGTACGAGATCATCGCCCCCCTGAGCAGCCTGCCTCAGCTCACCACGGACGGTCTCGAGCCCAAGCTCCTCGAGCGCGGACGTCCGTTCCGCGACATTCAACGTGAGCGCGCGCTGGCGGGAACTGAAGGGGTTGTGCCGGCGGGCTACCCGGACCTGGCGACTGTGATCGCGGAGATGACGGCCCTCGCCGCGGGCTCCCCCATCGCGCGGCTGGTGGACCTCACCCAAGAATACGGCGTGCCTGCCACCGATGAGGGCCGCCACATATTCGCGGTGAAGGTCTCGGACAACCCCGAGCTCACCGAGAACGAGCCCCGCTGCCTGCTGGTCTCCTGCCACCACGCGCGAGAGATCGTGACGCCGACGATCGGCCTTGAGATCATCAATAGGTTCGTCGCGGGCTGGGGCACCGACGCCGTCCTGACCGGGCTCATCGAAGACCACGAGATTTGGGTCGCGCCCGTGTGGAATCCCGACGGCTACGAGTACGTGTTCACTGGCGACAACCTCTGGCGCAAGAACCGGCATATGAATGGCGGTGGCACGATTGGCGTGGACCTCAACCGCAACTACCCGTTTGGGTGGTCGCAGTGTGGCGGGACCTCGTCGACGGGGGGTAGCACCTACTGGGGCGCCTCCGCGGCCTCGGAAGCCGAGACGCAGACGATGGTCGCTTTCGGCAGTGACATGCGTTTCAACCGCGTGTTCGACTTCCACTCCTCAGGCGAGCACGTGCGCTACGGCTACGGTTGCTTCTCGCATCCCTTCTTGAACTTCCTCGAGGGCGAGGCGTCGCAGTTCTCCCAGGCTGGCGGCTACGGTGGAGACACCCAGACCTCATGTTGCACCGGCGGCAACTTCGGCTGGCATGCGGGCACGTTCGGGAGTCACTCATTCCTGTGGGAAACCGCCAACCAGTTCCAGCCCAGCTACGCCAGCGCCCAGGCCGAAGCTGCCCAGGTCTTCCCTGGCGTCGTCGCGTTCCTGCAGCGGGAGGCCTCCGTCCAAGGGACGGTGCGAGATTCGTGCACGGGGCTGCCCATCGATGCGACGCTGGAGCTCTCCAACGCCGGATACCAGCTCGGTGAGGTGACCCGGCCGGACCTTCGCTTCGGGACCTACCAGCTCTTCTTGCCTACTGGGCCGCACTTCGTGGAGATCAGTGCACCCGGCTACGCGACAAGTTCGCAGAACCTGGTCGTCAGCACGGCCGGAACGGTCAGCCGTGACATCTGGCTCGACCCACTGACCCCAACCCCCATGACCTACTGCACGGCCAAGGTGAACACCGCGGGCTGCACGCCGAGCATGGGCTGGACGGGCACGCCGAGCGCCACCGATAGCCAGCCGTTCCTCATCGAGGCCGCCCACGTGATGCCTGGCCAGTTCGGCCTGATGTTCTATGCGTTCGAAACCGACGCGACGCCATTCCTCGGCGGCACACGGTGTGTGGGTGGCAGCCTGGGGCGCACGCCGGTCCAGCTAGCCTCCAACGCCGGCGGAACCTGCGGGGGCGTGATCAGCATCGACTTCAATAGCTTCATTCAAGGGGGCACGGACCCACTCCTTATCTCAGGGACGTCGGTCTACACACAGTTTTTCTACCGTGACCCAGCCTCGGTCGCAGGCATCGGACTGACCGACGGCCTGGCGTTCTGCATTCAGCCGTAGGACCCGCAGTCCTCACCGCGTCTACGCTCGGCGGCATCGCGGGCATGCCCTATCTTGGTGGACGCGATGGGCTGCTGGCCGATCCGGGATGACGGAGCACTCCCCAGGACCATTGCACCGCCGTAGCTAACCCACTGGTCAGGATGCCCAACGGCCAGTGCTACAGACGAGGCCCGCGGGCCGACTATCGGGTTTCCCACAGGAGCATGACAACCACGGCATGGACACTGGTCTCCGCTAGCCGCTGGAGCATGCCGATCGCGGCCTTTGGCCATCCGATGACGAATGTCGCAAGGAAGGCTCCAAGAAGATACAGCGCTGCCTTGAAGTAGGCTTCCTTCGGGCCGTCCGTGAGCTCGTTCAGCTGATAAGCCATCGCCACGTAAGCGATTCCGCCCACCAAGTTATGAATCGAGTTCTTCCAGGTGCCGGAGAGGGGCGTCCCTGGGTCACACGGAAAGAACGCGCTCAAGGCGTAGGCGGCCCCCATGGCGGTAAGCAATACCGCAGCCCCTGGGGCTGCTTCACGGGAGAACAGCGCGGCCATGAGCCAACCGATCCCCACGGGCAGAAAGACCAGGTAGGACACCTGCCATTCGTAGGCCGAACCCGACTCGCCCAGCTCGCTGATCGTGTGCCGCAGGTGAGAGTACCCGGGGCGCCGACGCCCAAAGAAGGCGACGCCAATCGCAAGGTAGGCGAGGACAAATAGGGTAAAGAGTGCCATGGGGATCCAAGGGCCACCTAAGCACGGGGAGAGCGCCTGGGAAAGAACGAATGTACGGAGGGCCATGGATCGTCGCTTCGCTTCCCGCCTGGCTCCGGTCATTGGGCTCGCTCTTTCACTAGCCGTCCCGGCACAGTGGGTTGGGGCAGGTCCTCCCCTCGCAGGGCCTAGATTGACCACGCCGGTCAGAGGGCAACCCCCTATCGACACTTACGGGGAGGCGTGCCCATTCATCGAAGTCACCTTGCTTCGCTTCTGACCCAGGCGGTGGGATCAGGGCCGCTAGGCTGAAGCGGCCACCCAGATCAACGCCGATGAAGCGACCCAGGCCCAGCATTTATGGCCCCGATCTCTCCACGCGAGGACTGAAGAGCACCATGACGATGACTTTTTTGGAAGCCCTGCGGTCCATCGGCAAAGAGGTTTGCCGGGCAGCCGCAAATCAACTTCAGGCCGCCGGGGTCAAGGAGAAGGAGATTTCACTCCACCTGCGGAGCGCTGGGCTGGGGGTCGCTGACGCCCGGATTCTGGGGGAGGCCCTCAGGGGTCTCCCCCAACAGGGCGGACAGCGACTTCGGTCATTCAGTGTGAGCTACAACCCCTTACTCGGAGATCGCGGGGCCGCGATCCTGGCTGGATCGCTGCCGCTGGATGTCTCCGAAATTGGCTTTGTGGGCTGCGGAATGGGTGATGCGGGAGGAAGGGCTCTTCTGGAATGGGCGAGCCAGTCCACGCGCTTGCGCATGCTCTGCGCCGAAGGCAACGCCCTGTCCGATGGCATCAAGGAGGAGTTCTCGCGCCTGCAGAAGGGACGCCCGGGACTCGTCATGGTCGTCTAAGGTGCCGAACCCGGACCGTTCTTCCACCTGGGATTCGGGCGGTTAGGCCCTGGGGCGAGAGGCTGGTTCCCCAACGAGGCAACTGGCTTCGAAAGTGAAAAATTGATCCTGGCTCGGTACTTAGTCTGTCTCTTATACACATCTCCGAGCCCACGAGACTAGGCATGATC
>CAJXRJ010000727.1 GCA_913058555.1 uncultured bacterium | reverse complement strand
GTATCGAAGAGGGCAAGGCCATCGCGCGCAAGCTGCGCGCCATCTGCGAACGATTCCTCGCCCGTAGCCCGCGCCAGGCGGGCTGGCTCCCTCGCTCCGTCGCCGTGGAGCGCAGCGCGACCCTTCAAACGCCCTTTGTCCTGAGGCCCAAGCGGGCGCTCGAGAACGTCTGCATGGGGCAGATCGCCAGCCGGCTCCACCAGCTTTCACGCCCGGTTGGAGCCCGCCTCACGGCCTCCGCCGCCGCGTCCACGACGGCCTCTTCCAACGGCCTTGCGGGCACTCCCGCACTGGTCGGAAAAATCTTCTAAGGCTCCTCTCCATGTCCGTCGATAGCGCTAACGGCTCGGCCCCCTTGGTCCACGCTCTGCACGCCTCCGGGCGGCGGTTCGCGGTGATCATCGGATCCTCGGTCGCGCTGCTTTCACTGTTCAACGACACCCCGGTGTGGGTGGCGTCCTTCCGGGGCGCCATGGCCCTGGGCGCGGTACTCGCCGCGACGTCGATCGGATCCTGGTTCACGCGCCGCGCTTGGGTTTCCCCACCCGAGCCGGAGCCGGACGAGTCCGAGGACGCTGAAGGCGCTCCCCAAGAGGCTTCGGCCGCCTGAGACCCAAAGAATCCCCATGACCTCCCACGTTGACCAGCGCATCCAGGGCGCCAACCCTCTACCCGGGGGTAGGCGATGACCGGCGATGTCATTCGTGCGGAGCCTCCTCTGACAGAGGAGGCGCGCGAGGCACTGATCATTGAGCATGTGCCGCTCCTAAAGCACATCGTGGGCCGGCTCTTCTTCGACGTGCCGGGGTCCCTCGACAGGGATGACCTGTTTGGCTTCGGAATGATCGGGCTGATCGGCGCCGCGGACAGCTGGGACAGTTCCCGGGGCATCGCGTTCTCGACTTTCGCTTACCCGCGCATTCGCGGAGCGATCCTCGACGAGCTGCGGCGCATGGACTTCCTGCCCCGTGGTCGGCGGGAAAGGGTGCGCGCCGTGGATGCGGCCATTGCCGAGCTGGAGCAAGTTCAAGGGCGGACTCCGTCCCCCGAAGCGATCGCCGAGCACCTCGGATGGAGCAGCGACGAGGTCGACGAGGTCTTCGTCAGCGCCGCAACTGCCGCCCGCACGTCCATCGACAACGCCCAGGAGAACGGGGCAGGATCCGACCTCGCGTCGATGCTCCTCGACCCCAAGTCCGACGATCCGCTCGGTTCCGCTGAGTACGAAGAGCTCAAGGAAGCGCTCATCGCCGCGATCCAGGGCCTGCCGGAACAAGAGAAGACCGTCATCACCCTGTACTACGCGGAAGAGCTCTTGCTGCGGGAGATTGCCGACATCCTCGGCGTGACCGAATCCCGCGTCAGCCAGATCCACTCGCGTGCGATCTACCGGCTCAACCGAACACTCCTTGTCGATCCCGACGAGGAAGTCTGAAGGAGGAACGCTATGGACTCACCGATTCAAGGCCCGCTTCAAGTAGGCGGCTACGCGACGCACTATCTCTCGAGGCCATCGAAGGATAAGGACAGCGAGGCTCAAAAGCCGTTCTCGCTTGAGGACGGCGAGGCCGACGTCGTGCTGGAACCTCAGCCTCGCAGGGCCGACGGTGACGTGTCTGTTTCCCGTGAGCGCCTCGAGGATGAGGCCGGCCAGATCATCGACCTTCGGGGTTAGCACTATGGACAAGGTCATTCTCAAGAGCCGTGACGTCACCCGGGAAGAAAGCCCGGTCGTGCGCCGCGCCCAGGCCATCGCCGGCGGCGCCGAGGCCGAAGTACGAACCATTGAAGAGCACGGCATCGTGCGCGCCATCGAGGTGACTTGCACCTGCGGTGACCGGGTCACGATCGAGCTCACCCATAGCCAAGGCGCTCCGGGCGCTGGACCAGGAGGAAACTGATGTTCCAAACCGCACTTCGCTGGATGGGCGCCCGCTGGTGGGCCGCAGCGGCCATGGCCGCCACCATCATTGTCTTGTTCCGCATGACCGAGGTCGGGGCGCCGTCCTCAGCGTTGCCCCACACGTCCGGTCAAAACCCCAATGGCGTTGAGACCATGCACTCGGGACCGACGGGGACCGGACTGGTGGAAGCTTCGTTTCGCAAGGGCAGTCCTGCTGCCAAGGCCGCCGCTTCGGACCTGCAGTTCCTTGAGCTTCGGAACGAGCTGGTGAACCTCAAGAACGCCCTGCGCTTCGAACGTGAGCGGGCTGCGCTCTACTCCCAGAGCTACGAGGACGTGTCGCGCCAATACGGCGAGATCTCGCGGCTCGCGGCTCTTCTGATGGAAGAAGCCGATGCGGAACCGACGGCTCGCGTGCGGACGCCCGAGCAACGGGCGCTCGTCGAACGAGCCCTCGGGCTCATGCAGCTGCGCGCCCATGGGACCCAAGCGATCGCGGCCCAGGTCGCCGCGACTCAGTCTGCCGCTGCCGGTCCTGCCGTTCCCAAGACCGCCCCCAGGGTCTTCCCTCGGGCCTTCCCTCAGCCCGCCTCCGCGACCCGCGGAGTCTCCGCGGTGCCCCAGCCCACCGAGGCCATCTTCATCCAGACGGCCCAATCAGCCAGCGATTCGAAGCAATGAAAGCCCCCTTCTCCCTTCGGCGCCTGATGGTGCCCTGCGCCCTTGCGGCGGCGACAGCCTCGTGCATGAGCTCGCCGTCCCTGGAGTCCATCCGCTACGGCTACAGCCCGTCCAGGGTGGCCGCCCAAGTGGCGACGCCCATTCCCGACGACTACAACGACATGGCGGCGGGTTGGGCGCCAGAGCATCGCGAGGAAGCGGCGATTCTCTATGGCTTCGACGGCACGCCCGTCGGCTCGAGCCGCCCGGGCACGATCACCGAGACCAAGCAGCCGATCAACAACGGCGTCGACCCGGCGCCGCCTGGGAGTCGCGACACGCTGCTGGACCTCTATACGAAGGCCGCGGAGAACGTCCAGATCTTGACCACGCGCAACGAGGACTTGCAGATGGGCATGGATCGGGCGGAGAACCGCGCCTACGACCTCGGCGAGCAGCTCAAGGCCCTTCAGGCTGCCTACGACACGCTGGGGCAAGAGAAACAGACCGCCGACACCCAGAGCCTCGAGCTCGCGGGTCGGCTGGCAACGGCCCAGATCGCACGGCTCGAAGCCGAGAGGGCACTCCTCGAAGCGACCCTCGAGTGGCGTCGCATGAGCGCCGAGAACAACAAGCCGCTGACCGGTCAGGGCGAGCGGGGACAAAGGCCGTGAACCTTCGCAGCTGCTTCGCGGGGGTCGGGCGTCTGGCTCTCTTGGGGGGCCTGGCACTCACGGCGTCCTGCAAATTGACCCCGGCGGAGGTGCCCATGATGGGTTCCGCGCGGGTGACGTCGGACTTCGCCACCTACCAAGTGCGCCGCGTGGGCCTCGTGCCCTTCAGCGCGGTCGACAAGGAAGTGCTCGCAGCCCACGAGGTGGGGTCCTTAGAAACGACCTTCCACGCGGAGTTCGCCGCCGGCACCAACTACGACATCGTGCCCCTTCGGGGCTACGACCTCACCGGAGTGATTCCACCGGATCCCTTTCGCGCGGGGTGGTATAGCCCGGAAGCCATCCTGATCCTACGCGACCGCTATCGGCTCGATGCGATCCTCGTTGGCACGATCACGTCGCGGCGAATCGTGTCGCCCCAGGTCCTCGGCATGCAGCTCGACCTCGTGTCCTGTGAGACGGGGGCAACGATCTGGTCGTCCGACTTGATCTTGGACGCGGCGCGGGAGTCGACCCGCGATGCGATCGCCATCTGGGCCCGGCGCGAACTAGGGGCTGTCTCTTATACA
>CAJXRJ010000726.1 GCA_913058555.1 uncultured bacterium | reverse complement strand
ACGAGATCATGCCTAGTCTCGTGGGCTCGGAGATGTGTATAAGAGACAGCCTGCGAGACGTCAGGGTCGAAGTAGGCCAGGGAGCCCGTCAGAAACTCGGTGACTCGCTCGGCGTCCTCGCGCGCTGCATCCGCAGCATCGCGAGCAAGATTAGCGTCCTCTCGTTCGCGATCGGCCGCGCTCGCCTGGTTGCGGGCATCCAGGGCGAAGGCCAGGGACACTCCCGTGGCAGCCAACAGGCTCATGCTGATAAGGGCCGACGCGGCAACCGCTGCGCGATGGCGACGCACGTATTTCTTCAGCCGATAACGCACCGTCGGAGGGCCCGCGGCCACCGGCTTGTGGTGCAGGTATCGCTCCAGCTCCTCCGCCAGGGCGCCCGCCGATTCGTAGCGCAGCTCGCGCTCCTTGTGCAGCGCGCGCAGCGTGATCCAATCAAGATCCCCGCGCAGCCGATGGGCCAGCTCGCGCGGCTCGAGTCGGCGACTCTGAGCGTGTAACGATGCTGCCCGCGTGCTCTTGCTGACGCGGAGGCTCGGCCGGGCGGGGTCGATCTCGCGAAGGACGCGCAGGAACTCGGCGAAGCCCTGCTCGCCCACGATCTCGGCGTCGAAGGGCAGCTCACCGGACAAGAGCTCGTAGAGCAGCACGCCAAGCGAATACACATCACTGCGGACGTCAATGTCCTTCGTCCCCGGATCCGCTTGCTCAGGGCCCAGGTACCATTCGCCATCGTAGGCTGCGCCATTGGGCCAAATGCAGGTTCCCTTTCCGTGGAACACGCCACCTGAGAATTGACCAGCAAGTTCGCGCGAATCCGGCATCACCAGGATCCCGTTACCATTCGGCATCCCCCATTCGACTTGCCCGAAATACTCACCCCAGAAGAACGGGTTCTCTGACTCGAGGATGGTCAGCGCTTTCGCGTTCTTGACATGCCCGTCGTTGATCCAAAGCCCCTCACGACGAGTCCCATCGGGATATACACGCACGCCCCTGCCTTGGAATTTGTTCAGGCGGAGGAGGCCATGGTGCCGTTGACCGTCGGACCACACGAAAGTGCCCTCCCCGTTCTTCCTGTTATCTCGCCACTCACCTGTGTAAGCGGATCCATCGTCCCAGTAATACGAGCCCTGCCCGTGCCTCTTCCCGTCCTCGATTGCTCCGATGTAGTGGCCATTGCCGTAGTGCCTGCGCGCTGGCTCACATTGCATAACTCCCTTGAGCCACATGCCGCGTGAGACCTTCCCTTTCGCGTCAACGAGCCGACCGAATCCAGTGCGCTCGCCACGTTGCCACTCTCCGACATACGTGCTCCCATCCACCTTTTGTTCGATCCCGAAGCCATGTTTCTTGTCGTCGACCCACCGGCCTCGATACGTGGATCCATCCGCTTCTCTCTGGACACCGATTCCATCGCGACCAACATAGAACTGACCCTCGTAGACCGCCCCATTGGCCCAAGCGTACATCCCGTGCCCTTCGCGCCGCCCTTGGACCCACTGGCCAGCATACTGGTCCCCGCTCTTGTAGATCTCAGCTCCGAATCCGTGCTGAAGGCCAATGACCTCAATGGGTGGATCGATGGATCGGCGGAGTGTCGTTGGCTGTTGGTGCTGGCATCTGGATGAACGGAATCGAGGGGAGTCGCCGTTCGGCTTGGCCTCGAAGTGGCTTGGTCCGCCGGCCGGGCGATGGGCTTGGGTCTCATCCCAGACGAGTGACGCGTTGAGGGATCGGGAACGGGTTCGGATTGGCGCACTGGACCAGGTTCAGGCTCGTCGCCCGCTCCTGCGTTGTCGGCTGCGAGCTCGATGGAATCATGCGTGAGCAAAGAGTGTGCGGAGCGCGAGGCGGCGCTTCTCCGAGCCGGGGACGGACCAACTCATGATCTCGCGGAGGCGAAGAGGCCGGGTCGTGATGCCTGCTGCCATGGCCGGAGTCTCGTGACCTCGACGGGTACGCAGGGCGAAGTGTGGTCGAACGTAGTTGTAGATCAATCGCACGAGTTCGAGGGCTGACTGGAGGCTCTCGATCTTGCGGGCGGGTGACGGGTTGCGACGGCGAAGAAGCGAACAGCACATCCGCTTGGTGAGGTTGAGGCGCTCGATGAAGGCTGTGTTGGGCTTGAGCGAATCGCTGTTGCGCGCGAGCGCGTCGTCGTGTGCGAGCTCGGAGCCCATGGCGCGGGTCCACGTGCTGCGGACGATCTTGCCACCGCGGTAGCGGTTCTTGATCTGAAGATAGACCGCAGGATCGTCCTCGAAAACGGCGTTCATCGCTGGCTTGTAGTATTTGAAGCAGTCCGACGTGAAGAGCGTCCACTCGGTGATGGAACCGATCGTGTACTTCACCTCGCGCACGAACTGCTTCGTGGCGCGAAGGGTACGCTTCGCCACGAGGAGTCCGGCCCAGAGGCGGCTCGAGACCTCGATCCCGCTGAAGGCCCACGCGCCCTTGGCGTCCCCCACTCCCCCGCATGAGAGTTCGTCCAGTTGAACCTCGACGGCTTCCTCGATCTGTGTCCTCGCGTCGTGGAAGGAGCGCGCGTGCTGGGCGGCTCGCTCGATCCAGCGCGCGACCGTTCCGGGCGAAACACGAACGACACGGGCGATCGCGGCCTTGGTCATGCCTTCGGAGTGCATCTGAAGCACACGATCCACGTCAGCTTTCCGGCGGCGAAGCCCCGCGTACGCCGTGCCGGTCAAGCTGGAGAATGTCACCCCACAGACCATGCAGCGACGACGCTTCCTGACGCCCGTCTTGGTTCGATGGGATGCGTGGTGAATCACTCGCGGAGTCGCCTCGCCGCAGTTGGAGAGACAGTCTTCGCGGGGACATTCGAGGGGACCGCTGGGAATGGAAGCCATGGCGCTTGGCCGAGCGTAACACGAGCCTCTCGCGCCCCAGGGAGCGGCGGCAGAACCCGACCCGGGCGACCCCGCCGTTACCGTCTGTGCGCCGCCAACTTGCGGCGAGCCACCAACAGCCAACGGCGAGTCCACCTGCAATCCGGCGAAACGGCCTCGCGGGGCCCTGAGTGGGGTTACCGGCATTCCGAACAACTCCCGGTAGGTAGAGCTTCGGCGCGACCTCTGGCCCCTGCCCCAAATACATGCTTGCCCGGCATCCCGGCAGGGATGGAATGCCGCTCGCTGTTGGTGGCGATGGCGGCGCCGTATTCGCTCTGAACTTTGCAGCATCCTTCCTCCTGCACTCTCAGGAGGTTCGCAACTCCGCCCCAGTCGGGGAGCCACTCCTCCCCCAGTTGAGGAAAGGCAGCCCTGACGGTGTCAGGAAGCGGGTTTCCGCAACCCGGACGTATCGCGCGGCGTGTGCCGGAGATACGGCAGTTGCGAACTGGTGTGAGCCGCCTGATGAGGCCGGGCTCCGCGTCGGGTGAACCCGCATCGAGAGCCCAGGGTCGATCGACGAGACCCCGTGTCTCTCTGATGTCTCTCTTCGCTCCTCCGCCCGTGGTTGACACCAAAGTCGCTTGGCGTCCGCCGGCGATCCACCGTTTCGCCAACGCTCTCCTCCACCGGCATCGGACGGGAGCTAGGAGACGAGCTAATAGAGCCGCTCCACGAGCCCGCCTGCCGGCGCCAGAAGTCTCTCTCTTCACTCGCAATACTCACGCGCTGTAGATGACGCGGCGCGAGCCACACAGGGGCTCCCAACCCGTGCCTATCTGAACGTCACGCTCACCGCGTCCGTGAAGTTGCTAGTCGCCGTCGGGTTCACGTCACGGTGCCAGGCTTGGAAGTTCCAGGTCTCGCCGGCCTGGACAGCCACAACGCCCGTGGGGGTGG
>CAJXRJ010000725.1 GCA_913058555.1 uncultured bacterium | reverse complement strand
ATCTACACACTGCATATCGTCGGCAGCGTCAGATGTGTATAAGAGACAGGGACCTGATCCTCTCGGATCTCATTCCCCGTGCCCGCCAAGGCCTGGCCTTCAAGAACATCGACGCGGCGGACATCGACCGCTACATGGGGCTCATCGAGGAGCGCGTTTCCTCTGGCAAGACCGGCGCCCAGTGGGCCCTGGATTCCCTGGCCCGAATGGGGGACCGCGGCACCCTCGACGAGCGCCACCGTGCGCTCACGTCCGCGATGTACGCCCGTCAGGGCGCGGGCCTGCCCGGGCACCAGTGGGCCGCGGCGACCCTCGACGAGATCACCGATTGGCGCCACAGCTTCCGCACCGTGGCCCAGATCATGAGTCGCGATCTCTTCACCCTGCACCCCGAGGACGTCATCGACCTGGCTGCAAGCCTCATGGACTGGGAGCACATCCGCTACGTGCCCGTGGAGGACGACGATGGCCAGCTGGTCGGTCTGATCTCCCAGCGCATGCTCCTGCGCCTGCTGGTGAAGAAGCGTGGCGCCGAAAGCGTGCGGCCTTTGGCGGTGCGCGAGGTCATGACCAAAGATCCGGTGACTATCACCACCAAGGACACGACCCTGCGTGCGATTGAGGTCATGAGGGAGCACAAGATCGGGTGCCTGCCCGTGGTCGAAAACGGCCGTCTCGTGGGCATCGTGACGGAGCACGACTTCATCGACGCCTCGGCCAAGCTCCTCGAAGAGACCCTCAGGGACCACTAGCCAACGAGAGGGTCTGCGCACTGCCGCGGGGCCATCGAGGGGCAGCGCTCCGGAACGTCGAGCTCTTCGGAACGTCGAGCTCTTCGGGGCGTCCGGGGCCGCTGGAGCCATGGGCCGGAGGCCCTTTCCGGGGGCCTTCGTCCCGTTCCGAACCGTCTTTCGCTTAAAGGTCCGTTGGTTCCTCCGAGGCGGGGCTTCCTTCTGCGCCGTATGGACCGATAATTACCTGTATGCAAACGGTGAGCTCCCAGACCCCCGACGTCGGCTCCTTCCGGGACCTCGACGGCTTGACCCGTGAACTCGGGGTCAAGGACGAAGGTCGCCCCGGGCCGCTCATTCTCCTGACGGCTGGGCTGCACGGGAATGAGCCCGCTGGGATCCGCGCTATCCGGGCCCTCTTGGAGGGCTTGGCCGAGACGCACACCGCCGGGCGCATCGTCGGCCTCGCCGGCAACTTGAGCGCCCTGCGCCAGGGCCTGCGCCACCAGGGCCAGGACCTCAACCGGCTCTGGACCGCCGAGAACCTGCGTGCCCTCGGAACGCGGGACCCCAAGGATGATCGTCCGGATGAGGCTGAGCTGCGGGCCCTCTTCAGCGCCATCGAGGCCGAGCGCGACGAGGCCCGAACCCACGCGCGCCCGCTGATCCTGATCGACCTGCATTCGACCTCCGCCGACGGTGGGGGATTCACGGTTGTGCCCGATTCGATCCCGAGCCGGCGCCTCTCCCGCGCCCTTCAGCTCCCCGTGGTCCTTGGCCTTGAGGAGCGGATCGAAGGCCCGTTGATGACCTGGCTTGTTTCCCAGGGGGACACGGCCACCGTGGTCGAGGGCGGCCAACACGATGCCCCCGACACCCAAGCAATTCTCCTCGACGCGCTTTGGGTCGCGCTCCATCACGCGGGCGTCCTGCCCGAAGACGACGACCGCATCCAACCGGCCGTCGAGCGCTTGATCGCCGCCCGCGGGAAAACGCCTGCCGTGCTCGACCTCGTGTACGCCCATCCGATCGGCCACGGCGAGACCTTTGAGATGCGCCCGGGCTGGGACAACTTCATGCCGGTCGCTGACAAGGAGCCCCTGGCGCGCCATGGCGCCCTCGAGATCGATGCGCCGCTCAGCGGTTACATGCTCATGCCCCTTTACCAGGGCCTGGGCACAGAGGGGTTCTTTCTCTGCCGTTCCGTGAGCCGCACCTGGCTCGTCACGTCGCGTCTTCTGCGCCGCTCCTGGATCGAGCACTTCCTTCGCATCCTCCCCGGCGTCAAATCCCTCGACACCCGGGCTGGCTTGATCACCGCCCGTCGCGGAGCACCGCATTGGCTAACTGGCCTCTTGCACCTCTTCGGCTACCGCAAGAACGCCCCCATCGGTGACATCACCGAATGGAGTCGCCGGCCTCAGTGACGATCTGCACGATCGTCGAAAGCTCCCGGCCGATGGATGAGTCGCTCTGATGCCAGGGCCCGACTTGCAACGTACAAGGCTGGCGTATCGGCTGATCCTCGCCGGTCTCGCGATGCTCGTCTTCGTTGGGTTCGCGTACACGAACCGAGGCTTTGGGGGCTTCTGGACCGGGCTCGGAATCGTGCTGTTCGGCCCGCTGCAGATTGCTCCTCCCATAGGGGCCCTGCTCTGGCTGGCTCTGGTCGTTACGGTGGCGGTTGCACAGGATCTGGTCGCCATCGTGTTCTTCATGGTCGCCATGCCCATCTGGTGGTTCTTCGCTGCGGCGGCGATTGCCATCGCCTCCGGTTGAGCCTTGCATGCGTGCAGCAAGCAGCCGGGGGGCCCCCAAGATGGACGGGCCCCAAATGCGACGATTGATGAACACGACGAGTCAGATCATCCTCTCACTCATTGCCGTCGTCCTCGCGGCGGCTTCCATGCTCCTTGCGTCTTCTCCATGAACTCCATCCTTCTTGCGCTCGCGCTAGCTTCGCCGGTCCAGGACACCGCCGGAGAAGCGACCTACCGGCAGTTGTTTGATGGGGGCGTTGCCGCTCTACGAGCAAGGAAAGCGGATCAGGCAGCGGCCCTCTTTCACGAAGCCGGCGCACGCGCTCCGAAGGCGCCCCTTTGGCGCGCCTACGCGAGGGCCGCGGGGCAGCCCCTGGATGTGGGGGCCAGCGAGTTGAATGCGGCGTCGCTGCCCGCGGTACCGGTCGAGACAACCGAGTGGCAGCCCGTGGACGTCGCAGTTCCGGGCTACTCGGTCAAGGCGCTCTCGGCCACGGGACGGCGCATCCTCCACCGCTACGGAGAAGCGTCACTGGTCGACGTCGAGACCGGACGGCTGGTGGCCCGCCTTCAGTCCCGGATTCCAGGGGGGCCAGGCGAGGACGCGAGGTCAGGGAAGTGCTTGTGGGGCTTGGATCAGAGCGGCCGCGTCGTGGTGGGGGCCGAGGGGCCCTGGGGCAGAGGCGTGGGGCTCGACGTTCGGGACGCGGCGACGGGGCGCCCTATCCACGTGGAGGGAGCCTTCGCATGCGACGTCACGATGGGCGCACGATACGAGTGGTTCCCCGCGGGGGAAGAGGCGCCAGATTGTCCATACCCCTCGACGGTCGACCTACCCTCCGCCGAGGGTCTTCTCCGGTGCCATCTCATCCCGTTGGCCGACGCAGTGGACGCCGTAGGGGTCCAACGGCTCCTTGGCCAGCTCAGTCAGGACGGGGGCCTCGCGATGCTCCGAAATCAAACGGTGCCCACGTCGCTGCAGGTGATCGATCGGAGGACGGAGCAGGTCGTGCTGGAGCGGTCGCCGGCAGGGCACCGCTCGCTCTTTGCGCCTGATGCGTCATGCCTCTTCGTCGTGGGGGACAAGGAAATCCAATGCGTGGATCTGCCGTCGAAGACGGATCGATGGGCCGTCCCTCGGGATCCGGGCGTGACCTTCATGACGATGCCGGCACTCACATTCTTTGGGAACGAGCTCGTGGAGGTCGCGACGACCGGGCTCGTGCGGGCGTATGGGGCTGAAACGGGAAAGATGCGACTCCTTGTGGAGTTGAATCCCTGTCTCTTATACACATCTCCGAGCCCACGAGACTAGGCATGATCTC
>CAJXRJ010000724.1 GCA_913058555.1 uncultured bacterium | reverse complement strand
TGGTCCCAGAGTAGCGCACTGAGGGAGTCGTGCAGCCGCAGCGCGGGGGTTTGCACCGCGTCCCTGTGAGACGCTTTCCACCCTTCGAGGGTTATCAATTAGGGAAGTCGCCCGGCCCGCTCAGGTGCCGTGCAAGCGCTGGCCGAAGGTCCGGGGGACAGCCTCGCTTTAGGGCTCGCCTTTGGGTCGCGATTCGCGTGCGGCCATTGCCAATTGCCAACCTTGCCCCGGACTCCCCTTGGACTACCCATCTGCCAACCACATCCCACCGAGCGATCGGTCGCTCATCGAATGGACCCACAAGCTCGCCTCAAAGGCGGTGCTGAGGCCCGGTCAGGGGGCGATGCTGTGCATTGAGCTCAAGGACCGCAGCCGCGACGGGGGGCAACTCACGCCGGCCCGCCTGACGGCCATTTGGGAGCGCTTGGGCCGCGACTTTGGCGGGGAGCTCGGACTTGGCTTCCTCGGCGAGCTGCGGGGCTTGGCCCTTGCCAACGACGAGAGCGCGTGGATCTCCATTGCCGCAGCCGCAGTCGAAGCGGCCACTGCGGAGGGGATGGCCGGACACGACATCGGCGTGGGCGTGGGCCTCGCCCGGCTTGAGAGCCGTGGTCAGAGCCTCGACGATGTGATCCGGCTTAGCGCCAAAGCAGCCCACGAGGCCTGCCATTCGGGGATTGGTCTGGCCCAGTGGAACATCGCCCAGGAGGTCCGCGAGGAGCGAGCGTCGATCCTTCGCCGGAGCCTGCGCGGAGCCCTCGGCGGGCAAGTGGACGACCTGCGCGTGATCTTCCAGCCCAAGGTCAACGCCGGGACGAGAGAGATCGTTGGCGCCGAGGCCCTGGTGCGATTCCGATGCACCGAAGTCGGGGAGATTTCAGCGGTAGAGCTGCTTTCGATCGCGGAGTCCTGCGGAGAACTTGAGCGTCTCGACCGTTGGGTCCTGGGGCTTGCGGTGGAGTGCCAGTCGAACTTCCGAGTTCAGGGCATCGAGCCGGTCCCGATTGCCGTCAACGTCCGCGCCACGACCGCGTTCGCGCCGGGCTTTACCCAGTTCCTCGGGAGCCTGCTCACCACCTTTGGCGTGGAGCCGCACCTGATCGAGATCGAACTGCGTGAAGGCGAGACCGTGAAGAACATCGCCCTTTCGGAGCGCGTGATCGCCTCCCTGCGCGACCTGGGCGTCTCCGTAGCCCTCGACGACTTCGGCACGCGCCGGTCGACCCTGGCGGACCTGGGCCGGTTGCGCGTGACGTCCCTCAAGCTCGACCGCAGCATCGTGCGCGAGATGATGAGCGATCCATCGGTGCGTCAGATCGCCCACGGGATGCTCCATCTAGCCCGGGTGCTTGAGCTTGAGACAGTGGCCGTTGGTATCGAGACCGAGGAGCAGGCGGTCCACCTGGCCTCCGCGGGCTGCCAGGTCCTCCAGGGCTTCCATTTCTACAAGCCCCTGGAGTCCGAAGACTTCGTCCGCTGCCTGCAGGCGCTCGGGGGGCCTGCGATGGCGGGCTGAGGAATCTCGGGATTCGCTGAGTCCGATGGCGCGAGCGGTGGAAGGCGAGGGGTGAACCCTCTCGTCTATCCTAGTCAGCCCTCGCCATGACCCAGCTCCACGCCCTCGACTCCGCTACCCTCCACGAGCACTCCGACTGGATGCGCCGCCTGGCGCGTCGGCTCGTATTCGCTTCCGACCAGGTGGATGACCTGGTCCAGGACGCCTGGGCGGCGGCCCTGAACAATCCCCCGCGGGAGGGGGTCGCGGTTCGCGCGTGGCTGACCGGCATCATGAAGCGGCGCGCCTTGCAGGGGCGCCGCCGCGCTGGGAACGTCGCCGCGCGGGAGGCCGCCTCGGCGAGCACCGAAGCGACTCGGTCCACGGAGGACCTGGCCGCCTGCGCCGACGAGCAGCGATTCCTGATCGAGCGCGTGCTGGACCTGCCGGAGATCTACCGTGAGGTCCTGCTCCTGCGCTTCTACGAGGGCCTTGCCCCGAAGGAGATTGCGGTTCGCCTGGAGCAGCCCGTTGGGACCGTGAAGACTCGCACCCAGCGCGGCCTCGAGAAGCTGCGAACGGAGCTCGACGAGCGCCACGGCGGCTCATCGGGTCCTTCGCCTGGTGGAAGCTTGGCGTGTGCGCCGCGGCGCTGGTGCTGCTCGGTCTTGGGGCGTTCAAGGCGCTCCGGCCGGCGGACCTAATGGACCTCCGCCAGGTCACTAGCCCGGAGGCCTTGGGCGACGCGCTGTTCGCTAAGGCGATCGCGGCTGGTTCCGGAACTCCCGTGACCGATGTTCCGGACAGCCGCACCGCGGCGGCGAGAGAGGCTGTTGCTGACGGGCTCCTGCGCGGCGTCGTCGAGGATCAGTACGGACGGCCGGTGGCGGGCGCCGTGGTCAGGACGAATTCCCCGCCCGATGGGAACGGAAATCCCCGACCGGGTGTGTGGTACGCAGACTCGGTCGCCTCGGGCGAGGACGGGGCGTTCGCGTTCGAGCCCGCCGAGGATGGGCAGGGGGTCTATGTTTCGGCTGTGCTGGACGGCTACATCCAAAAGGAGAACTCGGTGCGACTCCATGGCGATGGGCCGACCAGTATTCTGATCCACGAGCTAGGCACGACGCGTATGGAGATTGAGGTCGTGGACACATTGAGCGGGCGTCCGGTGCCCCGCTTCGACGCCTTTGCGGGGGCCGCCGGCACGGGCTATCCCGACCGCGTTTCCCTGTGGAAGAACGTGGGCGGCGGACGCGCGGTTGACGGGCGCTGGTCCGAGGAGGTTCAGCTGATCCCCGGGGAGGAGCTGCGAGTGTTCTTGTCGTCCTGCTTCGGCTTTGCAGGTGGCGCCAAGCACGTCAACGTCATGCCCACACAGGACGGTGTGACGAAAGTCCGCTTCGAGGTTTCTGCGCTTGCGGATGACGCGGCTCCTGCTCGCCATTGGGTTCAGGGGCGCGCGGTGGACGACGCGACGGGGGAGGCCGTTTCCGGCGTTTCCGTGACGGTGTACGGCGGTCCAGGCAAGGACGGGCAAGCGCCGGCCTCCTACGCCCAGAGCTTCAGGGACGGCACGTTCCGTGTCCCGGTCAAGGACCTTGGGCCAGGGAAGAGCCTCGGCGTGGAGCATCCGCACTACCGCGCCCAGCTCGCGCCGATCGAGGGATCAGGGGATGTGGAGGTCCGGCTCCAGCGGCGCGCGACGCTGACGGGGCGCGTGCTCGGAGACAATGGCGAGGGGCTTGCAGGGGCTCCGCTGCTCTTCTTCAGCACGCGGCTCACGGGCGGACCGGGGTCGACGCCGAGGGACGTCCACGAGCGTGCCTTCACCGATGACGAGGGACGCTTCGAGTTTCCGCACCTCGTCAGCGGGCGCTACACGCTTTGCGTTTGCCGAGGGCCGAAGGACCCCGACGAGAAGGCGCTCCTGCGCGAGTCGATTTCCGTGGAGCCGGGCGAGGCGAAGGAAGTCAGTGTCGAGCTCGCCCGACCCGATCGGGTTCGGGTCACCGGAACCGTCCAGCCCCCGGCGGATCTGGTTCCCGAGCCGGACTATGCGTTGGTCCCGGTCTTCCTTCCCTACGTGGACGGCGCGTGGGTGCAGGCTGAGGCGAAGAGCTGGGGGTTTGACGCTGGCGGTATTGATCGCGGGGAGTACCTCGTGGCGCTCGTTCCCGCGGACGACGACCACGCGGGGGGGCCATTTGCGCTTGTCCCGGGTGTCGTGATCGAGGGCTTCGGGGAGATGCGTTTCGACTTTGTGTATCCCTCGAACACGGTGTCGGGGCTGTCTCTTATACACATCTCCGAGCCCACGAGACT
>CAJXRJ010000723.1 GCA_913058555.1 uncultured bacterium | reverse complement strand
TCTCGGGACAGAGCGAAGAGCTCGGCAGCGCCCACTACATGGCCATCGGCCCTGAGTGGCACTTCGTCGTCGGCAGCTTCGCATTCGGCTCCATCTTCATGGCCACCGACCCCGTGTCCGCGGCCCAGACCCAAACGGGTCGTTGGATCTACGGCTTCATGGTCGGAGCGCTGACCGTCCTGGTGCGGGTACTGAACCCCGCCTACCCCGCGGGCATCATGCTCGCGATCATCTTTATGAACGTCTTCGCCCCACTGATCGACCACTACGTCATGAAGGCGAACATTCGCCGAAGGGAGGTGCGCCTTGGACTTCAGTAACAAGTACGTCATGGGCTTCGCGTTCGCCATCTGCATGGTTTGCGCGGGCCTGGTCTCGAGCCTCGCGGTGGCCCTCAAGCCCAAGCAGGACTTCAACCAGGAGCTCTACGAGCGCCGCCAGGTCATCCGCGTGTCGGGGATCGCTGACAAGAACGCCGCACTTCCCCCGGAGGAAGTCGACGAGCTCTTCAAGTCCATTGAGGGCAAGGTCATCGACCGCAAGACCGGCGAGTACGTCGACATTCCCGTGGCCGACGTCGATCCGATCCGGATGGCGAAAGACCCAGAGATGTCGGAAGCGTCCCCCAAGAAGGCCGGTAAGGCCGCCCAGGTGTCCCGCCTCCCCGACCAGCTGGTCGTCTACGAGGTTGGAATCGAGGGCAAGGAGTGCGTCGTCATGCCGATTTACGGCAAGGGCCTTTGGTCGACGATGTACGGCTACCTGGCGGTCAAGCGCGACTCCTCTGAGGTCGTCGGGATCATCTACTACCAGCACGGCGAGACGCCCGGCCTCGGCGGCGAAATCGACAACCAGAAGTGGCAAGCCGCCTGGGTTGGAAAGAACGTCTACCGCGGTGCGGTCGGCGGCATGGTTGGCCTCGGGGTGGTGAAGAAGAACGCTCCCCGCGACGAAGCCTTCGAAGTCGACGGCCTTTCGGGCGCGACGATCACGACGAAGGGAGTCGACGCCACCATGAAGCTGTGGCTCGGTCCCGCTGGATATGGCCCCTACCTGGAGAAGCTCAACTAGCTCCCACGGGGCACCGGTGGAGTCCGCTCCCCCACAGCCCCAATCACTCCCATGGATAAGGCAACCAAAGCAACGCTCGTCGACCCGCTGTTCGACAAGAACCCGATCACCCTCCAGGTGCTCGGGATCTGTTCGGCCCTCGCGGTGACCACGAAGCTCGAGACCGCCCTCGTCATGAGCGCGGCCCTTACCTTCGTACTCGTGTGCTCCAACACGATCATCTCTGCCCTGCGGAACAAGATCCCGGGCAGCATCCGCATCATCACCCAGCTCGCGATCATCGCAACGCTGGTGATTGTGGCGGACCAGTTCCTCAAGGCCTACCTCTTCGAGACCTCCAAGGCCCTCGCAGTGTTCGTTGGCCTGATCATCACGAACTGCATCGTGATGGGCCGTGCAGAAGCCTTCGCGATGGCCAACCCTCCGGGCCCCTCGGCCCTCGACGGTTTCGCCAACGCCATGGGCTACAGCGTCGTGCTCATCTACGTGGCCCTCTTCCGCGAGCTCCTCGGCTCCGGCAAGGTTCTCGGCCACGAGGTCTTCGCTCAGGTGAGCGACGGCGGCTGGTACGTTCCCAACGGTCTCATGGTCCTCTCCCCCGGCGCGTTCTTCCTGATCGGTCTTCTGATCTGGGTCCAGCGCTCCCTCACGCCCGCGCTTCAGGAGGCCGAGTAGCTCGATGGATTACGTCAACCTCGCACTCAAGGCGATCTTCGTTGAGAACATCGCCCTCGCGTACTTCCTCGGAATGTGTTCGTTCTTGGCCGTGTCCAAGAAGGTCGATACCGCCATGGGCCTTGGGCTCGCGGTGATCTTCGTCCTCACGATCACGACCCCGCTGAACGCGCTCATCAACAACTACATCCTGAAGGAGGGCGCCCTCGCGTGGGCCATCGGGGCAGAGAAGGCCGGCGAGACCGACCTATCGTTCCTGACCTTCATCACCTTCATCGCGACGATTGCTGCCCTGGTGCAGATCGTTGAGATGGCTATCGATAAGTTCGCCCCAGCGCTCTATACGGCCCTGGGCGTATTCCTCCCACTCATCGCCGTGAACTGCGCGATCCTCGGATCGTCGTTCTTCATGGTCGAGCGGGAATACAACGTGACCGAGGCCACCGTATTCGGCTTCGGTTCCGGCGTCGGCTTCTGGCTCGCGATGGTGGCTCTGGCCGCAATCCGCGAGCGGCTCAAGTACTCGAACGTCCCCCCGGGCCTCCGCGGTCTCGGCATCACCTTCATGATCACTGGCCTGATGGCCATGGGCTTCATGATCTTCGGCGGTATCCAGCTGTGATGCACGGGGCCTCCCCCAAAGGGAGGCCCATCCAAGCATCACTGGACACCAGTCATCGGACAACGGAACTGCACACTCGAAGCTGAGTCAGCCTGAGCATTCATCATGACGACCATTCTCCTAGGCGTCGCCGCCTTCACCATCGTCGCTCTCCTCATCGTGAGCATCCTCCTCTTCGCGCGCTCGCAGCTAGTCAGCGGCGGGTCGGTGAAGATCATCGTCAACGGTGACGAGAGCCGGCCCATCGAGGCCAAGGCAGGCGGGAACCTCCTCGCGACCCTTGCCGAGCAGAAGCTCTTCATTCCCTCCGCCTGCGGCGGTGGCGGAACGTGTGCCCAATGCCTCGTCAATATCGACGAGGGCGGCGGGGACCTGCTTCCCACAGAAGAAGGGCACATCACCCGTGGCATGGCGAAAGAAGGCTGCCGCCTCTCCTGCCAGGTCAAGGTGAAGAACGACATGCGCATCCGCGTGCCGGACTCGGTGTTCTCCGTGAAGAAGTGGGAGTGCGAGGTCGTGTCCAATGACAACGTCGCCACCTTCATCAAGGAGTTCAAGGTGCGCCTCCCGGAGGGTGAGAAGATCGACTTCACCTCGGGCGACTACATCCAGATCGAGATCCCGCCCCACGACGTCGAGTACAAGAACTTCGAAGTGGACAAGGAGTACCGAGAGGACTGGGACAAGTTCGACCTCTGGCGCTTCCGCTCCAAGACCGAGGACACGGTCGAGCGCGCGTACTCCATGGCCAACTACCCCGCGGAAGGCGATGACATCGTCATGCTCAACGTCCGGATTGCGTCGCCCCCGCCGCGCTTGCCGAACGTGCCCCCGGGCAAAGGCAGCAGCTACATCTTCGACCAGAAGCCTGGCGACAAGGTGACGATCTCCGGCCCCTTCGGTGAGTTCCACATCAAGCCCACCAACCGCGAGATGGTCTTCATCGGTGGCGGCGCCGGCATGGCTCCCCTGAGGAGCCACATCCTGCGCATGCTCGAGACCGAGAAGACCGACCGCAAGATGTCGTACTGGTACGGCGCGCGCTCCTTGCGTGAGATGTTCTACGTCGAGGACTTCGATCGCCTCCAAGAGGAGAACGAGAACTTCAAGTGGCACGTCGCCCTGTCCGAGCCCCAGGAAGAAGACAACTGGGAAGGCTACACCGGCTTCATCCACCAGGTGGTGCTCGATAACTACCTGTCGAACCACCCGGCCCCTGAGGAGTGCGAGTACTACCTCTGCGGCCCGCCGATGATGAACCAGGCTGTGCTCAAGATGCTCGATGACATGGGTGTCGACCCCGAGATGATCGACCTCGACGACTTCGGGGGCTGATCTCCGCTCGAGAGCCGATTGCGGCTCCCACGTCACTCCCCGAGTGCTATCAAAGGGCCGCTGATTTCGATCGGTGGCCCTTCGTCGTTCCCCGCCCCGCGGGCCACCCCGGCACGCTC
>CAJXRJ010000722.1 GCA_913058555.1 uncultured bacterium | reverse complement strand
TCACCGTGGGCGCCCCACCCGCCGCCGGGACGGCCCTCCCTCCTTCGACCCGTGGGGTCTACGGTGGCCACGCAGGCCGCGGCGGACGTGGGGACCAGCGCTTCCGCAATGGGCGGGGTGGCAACGGCGGAGATTCTGGCGGCGCCATGGCTTACTCCTCGCGCGAGCAGGTCCCCGCGAGGTACCGGCATCTGATCGAGTGACCTTCGAGCAGGCGCTAGACGTCCGGTGGTTCAAGCGCCTCCCTCATCCCCTCGGGCCACACCGCTTCGAACACAGTATCTGGTGGTCACCAAGAACGACCCCGAGAAGGCCGTGCGGCAGATGCCCCAGGCGACGATCTATCCCATGGACGAAGAAGCCGCCTCGCGCGCGAATCTCACGGCGCGACCTGTCCCAGCACGCCGCCACGTGGAACAAAACTCCTCTGCCAGCGGTCCAAGCGCGTGGAAAACGCAGAATGAGTGACATGCTGTCCCTCCTCATCATAGCTGGCGCCATGCCGTCGCCGGCGCTCGCTGGCCCGCTCCAGTCGGACCCGGTGCCCCTTGTGAAGGCCCGCCTTGGGTACCCGATGCCAACGGGCGAACCCGTCTCCTTCCTGGAGTCCACCACAAGGAACTCCAGGGGCGGCTTTGCGTTGCTTGTGCACGTGGCACGCCCGGTGATCGGCGGCTTCGACACGCTCATCTGGGGATCGCTCGACGGGACGCCGGCCTCGGCCTTGCTTCGCCTCTCCCAGGTCGGCTCGGGCACCTCGAGCCTCAACCTCCAACGCTCGTTCGCCATGAGCCGGGACAAGCTGCTCTATACGGTCGTTGGATCCGACCCGTCGTTTGCTTGCAGCCAAGGCTTCACGAGGTTCGGCGACGACGAGCTCCGGTGCTACCCCGGACCGCTGCCTTTCCCCGGGGCGATGGTGAGCCGCATCGAAGAAAGCTCCGCGCCGGACACTGGGGACGCCTTGTTCTCGGTCCGATACCGCCTGAACCAACAGAACGAACGCGCAGTCTTCCGCGGCGATGATCCCTCCGTCTTCTTCGGGGCAGGATCGATGCTGCCTGGTTATTCAGCTCCTGTCCGGCGCATCGGCTACGCCCGGTTCTCCACGCGCGGGTCGCACTTTGGCTGCACCGCGACGATCGACGGCGGCGGCCCGACCGTCGCCATTGTCGATGGGTTACCCGTTGAGAACCAGGGCGTGCCGGTCCAGACAGGCGCGCTGCTCGATCCATCGGTGGGTCCCCAGAGTCCCCGCTGGTCACGGATCTACAATGTCCTGCGCACCGAAAGCGGCGACACTTGGATCATCGGCGAGGACGACAGCCCCACGGGGGCCAACCCGATCGTGATGAAGAACGGCACGGTGGTCCATCGCGACGGTGACCTTGTCGGTGGATACGCCCTGGGGCTTACGCTCCACAACATCATCGCAGCGCCGGATGGACATGCCATCCTCTTGTGCTTCGGCTCGGCCGGATCCACGCTTTCATTGATCACCGTGCGCCGCGGCGAACTGATCTTGATGCCCGGCCAGCCGGTCGATATCGACGGCAGTGGCGTGCCGTCCCCGACTTGGCAGCTGGGCGGAACCAACGCCACATCGATCGCCGTCGACGAAGACGGGACGATGAGCGTGATTTCCAACGTACGCAACGGCGCCACTGGACCAAACGTGAATGCGCTGATCGAGATTCCGTTCGGCTTCGGCGAAGCCACCTGCGACGCCGAGCCCAACTCCACGGGAGCCCCGTCAACGCTCACTGGCTCGGGAACCCAGCGCATCGCTGCGGGCAACGTGACCCTGACCGCCCGCGGTCTTCCGCCGCAAACGTTCGGCCTCTTCGTGGTCAGCCGCGACGCCGGGCTCGTCCCGATGGCGGGAGGCGGGATCGGCACGCTCTGCCTCGGTGGGTCCATAGGACGCTATGGCCAGAACATCGGCATGGCGAACGCCGCTGGCGAGCTCGCCCTGCGCGCCAATCTCACGCAGCTCCCCGTCCCGGTAGGCCCCGTCTCCGCAGCGCCGGGCGAGACGCTCTACTTTCAGCTCTGGCATCGCGATGCCACAGCGCAGGGGGCCGCCACTTCGAACTTCTCCCCCGCCCTCGCCGTCCGGGCGCGCTGAAAGCTTGCGCGAGAATTGATATGCCGAGGGAACACCGAGCGGCGCTCGGTGCCCCCTCTCTATACTCGACCGCCCCGGAGCCGCGTTTGTTCGGCTCCCGCACGGCCCATGGGATTCGTCACCTCTATCTTTGCCCACCGGATGATCCAGGCGGCAGGCGAGGGCGTCGACAGCAAGGCCTTCCTGCGGTCCATTGGACTCGGCCCGGACGACTCCCTGGACGTTACGCAGATGGTCGCGGCCGATGCCTACTACGACCTCCTCGAGCGCATCGCCGCCCAGATGGGCAACGCCCATGAGCTGCCACTGCGCGTGGGCCCGCTCATGCGGCCCGATGACTACGGCGCCCTTGGTCTCGCCTGGAAGTCTGCGCCCACGGTCCGCCAGTCCCTGGAGCGCGTCGAGCGGTACTGCCGGCTTTGGACCGACACGATGACCTACGAACTCAAGGAGGATGGCGGCGGCGCGGCTTTCGTGCTCCATCGTTTCGACGAGAGGCGGCTTGGCGTGCGACTTTCGAACGAGGCCACGATCGCGAGCGCCACGTCCCTCATCCGGCAAACCGCGTCGGCAGGCTTTCGCCCACGCGCCGTCTACTTCAAGCATGCGGCGCCCGACGTCACCTCGGCGCACCAGAGCTACTTCGGGTGCCCGCTCGTCTTTGGCGCCCAAGTCGACGCGCTGTCGCTTTCGAGCGAAGCCCTGGAACAGCCAAACCAGCTCGGCGACGACGGTATCTCTCACTTCCTGCTGGCGCACCTGGATGTCGAAATCAAAGCGATCGGCACCGAGGACCCGCTCGAGGCCTTGATTCGCCGTGTCGTCTCGAAGTCGCTGAGCGAGGGCATTCCAAAGATGGCCCATGTCGCCCAGCGCCTCGCGACAAGCGAGCGGACCCTTCACCGCCGGCTCTCCGCTGCGGGCCTGTCCTTCAAGGCACTCGTCGACACGACGCGCCGCCAGCTCGCCGAGAACCTGTTGCAGCAAAGCAGCTACACCATGTCCGAGGTAGCGTTCCTTACGGGCTTCTCCGAACAGAGTGCGTTCCAGCGCGCCTTCAAGCGCTGGAGCGGCCAAACGCCAACCGCGTTTCGCAAGGCGGAAGATCTCCGGTAGCTGCCCTACAGGCCCCAGGGGGCGGCATTGGCGGAGCCGGTCAAGAAGCTGGCGCCCTCGGTCAGGACAGGGTGCCCTGGGCGGCCCTAGATTCCGCCCCATGAACTTCCACGAAAAGAGCGCATGGGCCTGCCTGGCGTCCATTTTGGGCATCTGGGGCGCGTACTTCACCCTGGTCCTTACCCGCCCCGCCGAACTGTCCGTCGTGCCGCTTCCGGCCATCATCCTTGCGATCGTGCTGCAGATCGTGGTCCTGGTTAGCGCGCAGATCATCATCTCGATCCTGAACCGAGAGGGAAGCCACTACAGCGAACGCGACCGCCGAATCGCTCTGCGCTCGAGCAGCTGGGCAGGGATCGTGCTATCCGTCGGCGTCTTGCTCTGCGCCCTGCTTCTCCCCATGCGTGAAGAGGCGCTGCTGCTCGAGCCGCGGGGGCGTCTGGCGACGGGGACCTTGGCAGGGGCGTTCACGACAGGTCACCTCCTGCTCTTCTGGATCGTCCTTAGCGAAGTGGTCAACTACGGCTCGCGCGGCCAAGTTGTGAGTCATTCGGGGATCAAACCCGACGATCACGTTCCG
>CAJXRJ010000721.1 GCA_913058555.1 uncultured bacterium | reverse complement strand
CTGCATATCGTCGGCAGCGTCAGATGTGTATAAGAGACAGCTACAGCCTGAAGACCCGCGCGCGGGACTTCAGCCTTGAGGTCTTGGGCCCAGACGGAAGCGTCGTGGCCACCATCGATGCTCCGAACGAGCGGGGCCTCCACCGGGTTATCTGGAATCTCCGGGCCCAGACTCCCAGTGACGGGTCAAGCCGCCGGCGCCGTGCCCGCCGGGTCTCCCCGGGCCAGTATCTGATCCGGATGACCGCCGGTGAGGCCTCCCAAACCCAGATGATCGAGATCCACAACGACCCCGAAATGCAGACCACAGAATGGATTGCGTTCGAGGACGCGGAGGAGGAGCTCCAGGCGCTCTTTGAGGCCAACGCGGCCCTATCTGAGCGCGACTGACCTCCGCCCTGGGCGGCCCAAGGGTCCATCTGGACCCTTTGGGCCGCATAAGTCCGAATCTAGGGGTTCACAGGCGCCACGCGGCTTCCGTATTCTCCTCCCCGAATCCCCCATCCGAAGGCCCGCCGAATCGGCGAGCCCTAATCCCGAGACAACCATGAAGCGAATCTTCGCCACCGCCGCCCTCAGCGTCGCCACCCTCGCCGTCACTTCTTGCAGCTCGGGCCCGAAGCAGCTCAGCCGCACCTGGGACACCCACGTCAACCAGAAGTACAGTGAGGATTCCTGGATCCACGGTGCTCTCCTTCAGGACATCCTTCCGGTCTACCCGATCGTCGGCTTCTTCGCCGCCGTCGGTGACGCCCTGATCGTCAACCCCATCGCATTCTGGGGAACCGACGTCTGGGACCGCAAGGGCACCGCCTATCAGTACTCCCAGCCCGAAGGTGCCACCCGCACCGAGGACAACTGGAAGCCCTCCTGGATGGAAGGCTGATCCCACGTCGTCACTGGCTCGGGGAGGCGCTCGTTCGACTCCCCGCGCATGACGAATCCGGGCCGCGATTCCCCTGGGGAATCGCGGCCCGGTTTGCGTTCCGGAGTACTGCCAGCGATGAGCCCTGCCAGGGATCCTCGGGCGCGCACAGCGGGCGCCCTTGAACGGGGCCTCCCATGCCCCTAGCCTCACACCTACGCCCCTTGCCCGCCTGCGCCCCCCATCGACGAGCCAGCCGCTCGTGAGCCATGCACGTCGCCATCATCGGTTCCTATGGTCTCTGGGACCTGCACTACGCCACCGAGCTCGAGCTCGCCGAGAAACACCTTCTCGCAGGCGACGAAGTCTCGTGGATCCTGTGCGACGCGGCCTTCGACTCGTGCGATACGAATGAGCATCACGACCTCAACATGTGTAAGGAGTGTCGATGGAAGGTGCTCGCTGGCATCAAGTTGCTTTCCGGTGAGGTCGACCGCGCCGACATGAGCGCGATGCTCACGGACGAAGATCGCGCACGAATCGACGCCCTTCCGAGCCGCTTCGATTCCGTAGACGACCTGAAGGCCTTTGAGTTCGACGGCCATGATGCTGGCTGGGGTGCGCTCTCGTCAGCGATCTGGCTCGCACGGGACGCCAACCTCGACGCCGCCAACCCACTCGTTGGGAAACTCCTCCGCGCCGGCGTCACCGGATACCTGGCGACCAAGCGCCTGCTCGCCACCGGGGCCATCGACCGCGTCTACGCTTTCAATGGGCGCATGGCTCCCATGCGCGGGATCCTGAGGGCATCGATCGAGCTCAACGTCCCGTGCTTCATTCACGAACGCGGCCAGGACCTCGATCATTACGCCCTCTTCGAAAACTCCATGCCGCACGAGATCGCGAAGACCGTGCAGTGGGTGCTCAACGACTGGGAGTCCAGCGAACTCCCCGAGCCCGAACGGAGACGGATCGCCACCGAGTGGTTCGAGGGCCGCCCCAAGGGGAAAATGGGGTCTTGGTTCTCCTTCGTTGAAGGCCAGACCGCCGAGGGGCTGCCCCCTGGATGGACGTCCAATCGCCACAACATCGCGCTCTTCACGACCACCGAGTTCGAGTTCGCCTCGATCGGAAAGGAGTGGCAGGGGCATCTCTTCGAGACCCCGGAGACGGGCACCTTCGCCATCGCAGAGGCCATCTCCTCCATGGCGCAGGCTGCGGTGGAAGCGGGCGCTGCAGTGAAGAGCATCCCCCACCTCACGATTCGGATTCACCCGAATCCCCAGGGCGCCAAAAGTCCTAACGTGCTGGCGATGCTGGCCATGAACCTGCCCCACGTGACCGTCGTGGCTCCAGACTCCGAAGTCTCGACGTACGGCCTCATG
The DNA here is from genome assembly GCA_913058555.1 of uncultured bacterium. Lineage (GTDB taxonomy): Bacteria > Planctomycetota > UBA1135 > UBA1135 > Saltatorellus. Next base: position 1,575 of record CAJXRJ010000721.1, on the reverse strand, counting down.
CAGGAGGCGGACGTCGTGGTCACCGCAGGTTCCACAGCGGGCGCCGAGGCCACGTTTTGGAACAAGCCATCGGTGCTGTCCGGGCGCGGCCTCTACACGGGCCTCGGAGTCGCCCACGAACCCCAATCGATCCCCGAGCTCATGGAAATGCTCGTGGATACGGGCCTCCCGGTGGCAGACCGCGATGCAGCCCTGAAGTACGGCTTCCATCAGGCGACCAGGGGCACGCCCTACGAGTTCTTCCGCTCAGAGAGCATTCACTCGGGGAAGTTCAAAGGCAAAGCCCTTCGGGCGACGGCACTGCAGCGGCGGATCCTCAGGCTCCGCGCCCGCATGGCGATACGCCGGCGCTAGGGCCATCCGGGGCTCAGGGCGAAGCCCATGGGCACGGATCGGTCCCCCCCTTTCGGGTTCCGCGTCCTGTGGCGCAGAGCCGTAACCAGGGCTTTCCAGCGGTCAACCGTCCGCTTGGGGGCTCGGGTGCCGATAAGGACCAGGAGGCCGACGCTGCGGAGGCACGTGCCGCCCCGTTTCCGCCCCAACCAGCGATGCCGCCACGAAACTACTCTGCCCGGGCCCAAAGCCATCGCCACGCCCCCGCACGGGCGTCGGTAATCGTCGTCGCGGACGCGGATAGCCGGCCACTCCGCCGCACCCTCCAGGTCCTCGGCCGTCAGACCCGTGCCGAGCACGCGGAACTCATCCTCGTCTTCAGCGCCTGGCCGGACGACCTATCCGCAGAGTCCCGGCGCACCCTGACGCCCCTGGTGAACTCGCTCTTGTTCGAGCCTCGCCCGGGCCGGTCCGTGGCCCTGAACACCGCCGTCCATGCCGCCCTGTCCGATGTCATCGCCCTCGTGGGAGTTCACGTGCACATCTCCGACGGATGGCTAAGCGCCCTCCTAGCGCCGATGGACGAAGACGCTGACCTCGCAGGGGTCGGTGCTCCGGTTGAGCCGATCTATCCCGTTGGCAAAGTGCCCCACTGGTACCGCCGCATGGAGAACGACCCAGTGGCGTCCTTCCTCCTGCCCGTCCACCACATGGGCCCCTCGCCATGCGAGTACTCGATTCCCCCGGAAGGACACCTGAGGCCGCTCCCGCTCGGATCCAACTCGGCCTGGCGCCGGGAGTGGCTACTGAAGTTCCCGTTCGACGAATCCCTGGCGGAGAAGTCCGAGGGATGCGGGTGGGGAGCAGAGGCGGGAGACGGGGAGGACGCGCTCTTCGCTCGCCAGACCATTCAAGGCGGCGGTCGCGTGGCGTACGCGCCGCGGGCGATCGTGTTTCGGCCCATGGCGGACGTGGAGCTGGCGGCGGGATCGGCGCTCGAGTGGTCCAAGGTACGGGGTCAGAAATACGCCCGCGTCATGCGTGCCCTCGGCAAGGCTCCCCGGGAAACCAGGGACCCGGGAACGTGGGCTTCGAACGCGTCTTGGGCCGAGCGCATGGGGAGAAGGAGCACCAAGGAGGCGAGTGCCCACCTGCAGTCCTTCGCCTCCGGGGCGCACTCGGAGAGCCGCTAGCAGGCCGTTGAACAAGTCGGCTATTCAGAATGTCGTCCATCGGACGCCT
>CAJXRJ010000720.1 GCA_913058555.1 uncultured bacterium | reverse complement strand
GGTGACGGCTTTCACCGTCAATGTGCCCGAGCCTCTCTCCAGCTCCGAGGAAAGGCCCGCGCCCGCGAGGAGCTCCTCGATGGCGGTGTAGGTAAAGCCCTCGCCGGTGAGCTGCAGGTCGGCGTCAATGTCCATCGGAGTCGCGCCGGTGCGTACGTTGCCCTTGAGCTCGACTCGGTCCGCAAGTCCCACCAGCTCCATGGCGGCGTCGATCGTCGCCTGGCCACCGTCCCCGCCGAGGGCGAGGTTCTGCACGGTGAGCGACGCATCGCGCACCCCCGTGGGTTCCCGGAGGGCCCCGGGGAGAGCGCCCATGGAGCGCAGCCCGAAGCCTTCGAACCCGCCGCCTGCGATGAGGGCCGCCGGGAGCTGAGCCCCTTCGAGGGCGACGGTCTGGATGCGGAGCTCCCCAGCGGGGTCCTGCTCGAGGTTCGTGATGCGCAGGGCGCCGAGGGCCAGGTGCACGGTCTCGCCGTCGGAGAGCCGCATGTTCTCGATCGCGGCCTGGACGGTGAGCGGGGCCTCCTCGGTTCCAGGGCTCTGGATCGTCGCAGCGAGGGAGAGCTCGAGGGCGCCGTCCTCCAGGGTCGATTCGAGGCCCGCCCCGGTGAGGTACGGCGTGAGGGAGCCGAGGGTCAGCTCGGACCCGGTGAGCTGGATCGCGACCTCCTTGGTCTCGCCTTCGATGACGGCCGTGCCGGCCAGGCCGATCTTGCCGGTGCCTGCGATATCGATCCCGAGGTCAAGGGCAATGGGCGTAGGCGTGGCGGCTCCGAGGACGATCGAGCGAACGCTCCCGGTCACGCCAGCGTCGAGGGCCGCGGTGGGGGAAACGCCCTTGTCGTCAAACAGGAGATGGATCTCTGCGAGTCGGATCTCATCGACGCGGATCATGCGCGGCGGTGCGGGCTCACCGGGAGCGGATTCCGGCTCGTCGGGCGTCTCTGGCTCTTCATCCACGGTTTCGGGAGCTCCGACGAGGTCCAGCCCCGCCACGCGCAGGGTGCCGTCGCTGAGCCGCATCGCGTGGCCGTGCACGCCCGAGACCTCGGCCTCGGAGATGTGCATCGTGCGTGAGCGGGCGCTCGCGAGGTGCAGGCCAAGCCGGTCGATGGTCACCGCCGGCTGGCCGTCCGCGTCGAGGCGCAGGGACGCCAGGGCGGCTTCCCCCGCGACGGCAAGGGGCGCCCCTTCTTCGGTGGCCGGAATCGGCGCGAAGTCGATGTTGAACTCGAAGCTGGCGTTCAGCTTGTCCGCTGCCGGGCGAATGCCTGCGGCCGCGAGGTAGGGGCCGAGGCGCGCGATCCCGAGGCCGTCGAGGCGTGCCGTCAGGTTGGCTTTCAGGGAGGCCTCTCCGCCTTTGACGTCCCCCTTGATCCGAAGGGTGTCCAGGATGTCGGCCGCGCGTGCCGTGACATCGATCGTCGCCATGCGGTCCGGGTTCCCAACGTCGCGGAAGATCGCGTCGAACTCGACCGTCGTTTGGAGACGCTCCTCCAGCATGGCGTCATCGAGATGCAGCCGGACGCCCTGGATCGCGACGCTCGTGATCTGTGCCGGAATGGAGAAGTCGAGGGCCGTTTCCTCCGGGACATCAGCTGGGTCGCCGTCGCCGCCTGGCGCCTCCTCGGCGGACTCGTCCGCCGAATCACCCGCCGGTTCATCCGGCGCATCGTCGGGATCGTCGGATATGGCGCTATCGGGGGCGAAGGATTCGAAGTTCCAAGCCCCCTCCGCGTCGCGGGTGACCCACGCCTCAAGCCCGCTCACCTCGACCCGGTGCAGGCGCACGTCCCCCGTGAGCAGAGCCGAGACGTCCACGTCAAAGCCAAAGTCGTCGAGCACCGCGAATGGCTGCGCCGAGGCCAGGGCTTGTTCATCCCTTTCCGCGCCCGTTTCGTCCAGGAGCGGCACCACGCGCACGCCGCCCAGGTCGCCGGAGAGGCCAAGGATCGAGAGGTCAAAGTCGGCCCACTCCACGTGCAGGCCCGCGCCCTTGGCAAAGTGATTTGCCACGGGCGGCAGCCAGAACCCAAGGGTGAGCCGGGCGATCAAGCCGAGAACGATCACGGCGACTCCGATGCGCTTCGACCAGCGCCACGTGCCGCGGAGGACCTTGCGCAAGCGGGAGGGCTGCGCGGGGGCCGGAGCCGCGGATCCTTCGGGGGGCGCCGCGGGGATCGCCGCCGGGGTCAATTCCGCCGGGCGGGCCCCTGCGTCGGAGTTGGGCTCACTGGCTTCCATGTTGTCTTTGCTTTCGTCCTGCATCACCGAGCGTCTCCTTGGGGAGCCGCGGATCCTTCTGCGGGCGCGGAGGCATTCGCTTCCTGCCGTGACCGGTCCCGATGGGCCTCGAGGGCTGCGCGGCGCGCGGCCCGTTCGCCAAGGGGATCGAAACCCTCCACGGCTCGATCGCGTTCGAGCAGCCAATCATGGGCGCGCAGGCGCACGGAGCTCGAGGAATCTTCAAGGGCGATGAGGTGCTCCGTAAGGAGTCCTCGCTCGAAGGCCCCGAGGTCTCCAGAGCTGTTCTTCAACAGGTCCTGCACCAGGTCGGGGAATCGGGCGAGGGCTCCGGCCCGCCGGAAGAACACGCCTTCCAGTTCGGGGGAGATCGTCTCCTCGATGGCGGCCTCGGCCATCATCGACCACGCGGTAGCGTCCAGGCGCCAGCCGATGGTCTCCGGATCCAGAGGCTCCGCCGGCGCGCCACTCTCGCCACTGGTCTCCTTCGCCGCCGATTTATCCAGCTCCGGGAAGGCACGCTTCCCGAGGGCCGCGAGGAATGCAGCGTCGCCGGATAGGGCCAGGTCCGCACAGAGGGGTGCTTCGGATTCCTCCGCGAGCAGCAAGAGGGCCGCTCGGCCGCCCCGTTTCACGAATGCCCCGAGCGCCTCCTCGCGCCGCAAGGACTCCCGGGCCGTGTTGGTCAGAGGGACGGCCCTCGCCGCCTGGGCCATGGCGTCCAGGGTCACGCGAGCCTGGGCCTCGGCGGCGCCCACGAAGACGGAGTCCCCGTCGACGGACTCGATCACGATGGCGAAGGCCGAGCCATTGCCCGTATCGAACGGGGAGGGGACCCGAATGGCGATGGGGCCATCGAGGCCGAAGTTTGCGTCCAGGGTCACGGCCTCGCGCCGGAGCGTTTCGCTGTGCGGGGCCGGGGGCGGACCCGGGGGGAGGTTCGGGTTCTCCGCGATGGAGTCCCGCAGGGCCATCTCCGCTTCCGGCGAGATATCGGTGATCTCCAAGGCGACGGTCGGGCCGCTGGGGCCAGCGAAGATCTCGACGCCGAGGCGCCGGGGAATCGGTCCGCGGTCTGCGAACTCATCGAGCCAGTCACGCGGGTCCTCGATGGTCTCCAGGACCGTCAGTCCCAGCCGGTAGCTCGCGCCCGGGGGCAGCTCGAAGGAGCGGTCTGCGATGGAGCTGACGTGACGGGCGGCGAGGACACCGTCGAGCCACACTCCGGCGGGAGGCCCATCGGCGAAGAGGACCTGGGCCGTCAGCTGGGGGGTTTCCGGGAGAGGCTCGGACCCGAGGAGGTCTGCGACCAGGGCCGTGCCAGCGGCGGCTGGTCGCAGACCGGCCTCCGTGGGGGGCTCGGCCAGGTACAGGATGCGGCAGCGCAACGCGGCCCCAGGGGCTCCTTCATCGTGGGCCCCGTCGCCCGTGGGCGCGGCTGCGTTCATCCTTCCCGCGGGGCCAGCGATTCCGCCCTCCGGCGCGAAGGACTCGTCGATCGAGTAGTCCGGCGGGACGAGAAAAAACGGCAGGGGCGGGGTGGAGGCACAGGCGCCAATCGTGGCGGCAAGTGCGGCGGCAACCGACGCC
>CAJXRJ010000719.1 GCA_913058555.1 uncultured bacterium | reverse complement strand
CCCCAGCCCCCTCGAGCCGCCAGGCGAAGAAGGCGATCACAAGGGCCGCGGCCATCCAGGCTGTCGATTTCATGGGTCGATCAGACTAAACCGCAGGCTGGGACGCGGGCGGCCCTTGCCTAGAACATCTTCGCTGGCGATTGACCCCCGGAGCATCCTCGCCCACAGGGGAGGCGCGCCCGTAAACTATCGGGCTGCTATCGGAGCGTCCGAACGTCTCGGACCGCCCCCCAGCGCCCTATGGCACCGACTCGATGATCACCCAAGCGACCCCCACTGAGGCCCTTTCGTCGGTTCAGGAACGGATCACCCACCGCGCCTTCGTTCAGGCGATGGCGATGATCCACCTGGCGAACACCCGCAAGGACAAGGAGGCCTCCGACCCCAAGGTCGGCGGCCACCCAGCCTCCTGCGCCAGCGCCATGCATATCCTGTCGGCCCTGCACCTCTCGGTGCGCGAGCCGCAGGACTACGTGTGCTGCAAACCCCACGCGAGCCCGGTGGATCACGCACTCCACAACCTGATGGGGCTCTTCCGCCACAGCAAGGACGTGGACTGGTTCGAAGCCGATCCTGAGGCCAAGGCTGGTCAATGGTTCACCGAGGACGAGGCGAAGGCCGCCATGACGGGCCTTCGCAAGTTCCCCACGGACGCGAACCCGCACGTCTTCCAGAGCTACCACGCCCGCACGGACGCCGATCATTTCCACTTCCTGCCCTCGGGCACGGTGGGCATCCCCCCCGTGGTCTCGGGCTACATGGCCCTGGCGCATCGCTACGCCAAGGACCACGGCTGGGAGGTCCCGGAGAACGCTCACTTCTGGTCGCTGATCGGGGACTCCGAGTTCCGCGAGGGCTCGCTCCTCGAGGCCATGCCAGACATCGCCGAGCGCATGCTGGGCAACGTCACGTGGATCATCGACTACAACCGTCAGAACCTCGACGGCACGCGGATCCCGAACGAGAAGGGCCTCGAGAACACCGACGCCGATCGCATCGAGAAAACCTCCATCGCCAACGGGTGGAAGGTCATCCAGGTGCGCCACGGCAAACTGCGCGAGACCCTCTTCGCCAAGAAGGGCGGCGACGCGGTGCGCGAAGTGCTGGAACGCGGGCTCACCGACTACGAGTTCCAGATGCTGGCGCTCAAGCGTGACCCCCAGGCCGTGCGCGACCTGTTCGCGAAGAAGCACCCGGGCACCAAGGCGGTCCTGAAGGCCGCCAGCGACGAAGAGGTGCTGCGCATGCTCCTCGACCTCGGCGGCCACTGTTACGAGACGATCCGCGACGCGCTGCAAACGTCCCGCGGCGAGTCCGGCGAGCCCTACATGATCATCGCCCACACCCTCAAGGGATGGGGCCTCGAGTGCCTCGCGGACCCCGCGAATCACTCGACCCTTCCGAAGGGCAAGGAAGTCGAGATCCTGCTCAATGGCGCGGGGCTTTCGCTTGATGATCCGTTTGTCCACTTCCCCGCCGAATCGGAGGAGGGCCAGTTCCTCGCGCAACGCCGGGACGGATTCCGCAAGTCCATGGACGAGCACGAGGACCTGCGCGCGGGCAACAAGTCCAAGGTGCGTGAGGCCATCGATGCAGCAGGCGGCATTCCGGACTCCCTGGACATCGACCTCTCCCTGTTCCCCCTCGCCCACACCCAGTGGATGTGGGGACAGCTTGCGTCCAAGTTGGTGCGTATCGGCACCTCCACCACCGACGCCCGCCAGGGTCGCCGGAAAAACGACGTCCAAGGGGCCGCGGACCTGACGGAGCACGAGCGCCGCTGGGCCGCAGCCGCCGAGTTCGTGATGACGATGTCTCCGGACGTCGGCACATCCACCAACATCTCGTCGGTGCTCAACGAGAAGATCTACGGGCCGGACCGCGACGACACGGGGCTCGGCAAAGAGCTCGACGTGAAGTACAAGCACCCCGAGCTCGTCGCGACCCAGGACGCTTGGACGCGCCACATCCGCTTCGAGATCGCGGAGGCCAACGCCATGACGGCGGTGGGCTCCTTCGGGAAGATGGCCCACTACGCTGGGCTGCCGTTCTTCCCGATCATGACGGTCTATGATTTCTTCATCAAGCGGGCCCTCGACCAGCTCTATTACTCCCTCTATTGGGGTGCGGAGTTCGTCGTCATGGGAACGCCGTCTGGGGTCACCCTGTCGCCGGAAGGCGCCCAGCACTCCTGGAAGAGCGACATCCAGATCCCGAACCTGATCACGTGGGAACCCCTCTACGCGATCGAGGTCGACTGGATCCTCTCTGATGCCATCAAGCGTCACATGATGGACGACAACGATGGGCGCCGTGGTGTGCTCATCCGCGCGGTGACCCGCGGGGTCAAGCAGAAGGAGATGCTGGAGCTCCTGAAGACCCAAGTACGCTACAAGACCCACGACGCCGGTGCCCTGGCACCCAAGGGCGCGGGTTGGGCCGGCGCTACGGACGAATCCCAAGTCGCTAGCCACGGCGACGCTGACATCCTCAGCGCCGTGCGCGAGAACGTTCTCGCCGGCGGTTACTACCTCTTGAACTACCGCGGCTACGCGGGCTACGAACCGGGCGACAACGTCGTCAACGTGTTCACCATGGGCAGTCTGTCGGACGGCGCCGTCGCCGCCTCGAAGACCCTGCTCGAGCGCGGCATCTACGCCAACGTGATCCACGTCAGCTCGCCCGAGCTCCTGTTCGGCATCCTTGGCCACGAGAACGACTACCAGCACCTTCGCGAAGGGCTCGGTATCAACGGCGACCTGCACATGGTGCCGTCGGGCGCGACCGACGCCGCTGGGCTCGCGGGCCTGGCCGGACGCCGCGTTCCGATCGTCGCGGTGTGCGACGGCGAGGCTGGATTGCTCGACAACATCGGCTCGATCGTCGGCGTTCGCCAGGAGACCTTGGCCGTGCGCAAGTTCTCGAAGTGCGGACGACCTGCGGAAGTCTTCGAGTACCAGCACTTGGACGCGGACTCCATCGCGGAGGCCTGCGGTAAGGTCCTTTCCGAAACCGCTATGGAGGACGTGCGCGTCAGCGCCAGCACCCTCGAGCGCGTGGCCGGAGCGCCCCGGGCGGCGGGCATCGGCGACTGGCGCGAGCTCTGGCCGGCGCCCCCCGCTAAGTGAGCGGCGCCGAATCCCAGGGGTTCGACGGAATCGACAGGGACGGGGAAGGGGGCGAGGTTCCAGCGAACCCCGCCCCCTTCTCCCCCTTTGAGGTCGAATCGTCCGAACGCATCTACTCCTCGCCTTGGGTTGGGCTGCGGCGCGACATGCTCAGCCTTCCGGAGGGCGGCTCCCAGGAGCACCACGTCATCGAGATCAGCGACGCGGTCTGCGTGCTGCCCATGACCACGGAGGGCGAGATCGTCCTGATCGGCCAGCACCGCTACGTGCATGGCAAGACCCACTGGGAGGTCCCCGCGGGGCGCCTTGAGTCGGGGGAGGATCCGGAGGAGGGCGCGCGGCGCGAACTCCAAGAGGAGACTGGCTACCAAGCGGCGACCATGGAGCGCCTACCGGGCTTCTATCCCACGAACGGCATCAGCGCTCACTGGGCACATCTCTTCCTGGCCCGGGACTGCGTCCGCGTCGGCGATCAGAACCTGGATGCCGCCGAGCGCATCGTCGTCAAGACCTTCACCTGGGACGAGGCAGACGCGCTCCTTCGCGCAGGCCGCATCGAAGACGGCTTCGCCGCCCTCGCGCTGCTCTATGGACGACTGCTGTCCAGGTAGGTTGCCGCCGTTTCTTGTCACAACCCGGTCGGTCACTCGTTCGCTATCAGAACGGGCCCGCCAGGGCCCCGCTCGATTGCCCCCCCCTCCCGCTA
>CAJXRJ010000718.1 GCA_913058555.1 uncultured bacterium | reverse complement strand
CGAGGCGTTCGAGGGGCGGTTTTCTGGATAGTTGAATTGTTCAACGGCCTGCTAGTGGAAGTTGACGGTCCAGCCCGTGCTGAAGTTGGAGGTCGGGCTGGGGTTGGAATCGCGGTACCAGAGCTGGAAGTACCACGTTTCTCCCCCGAGGACGGCGGGGAGGCCCTGGGCCATTGGATGGGAGATGTCGAGGTCGGCCGTCCAGGCGCCGCTGGGTGTCGCCGAGCGCACCAGTGAGTTCAGCCTGGTAAGGCCGGGGCCCACGCACAGCGTGCCCTGGCTGCCGCCAGCCATCGGAGCCAGTGTCTGGCTTTGCCCCATGATGGCGAGACCCGTCACGTTGGGCGGAAGGTCGATCACTTGCAGGCTGAAGACGTTCTGGCTGACGACAGGATGGCCACGTGCGCTCATCACGCCGACGAACCCCGTGGAGTTCGGGCGCCCAGCGCAGTAGTTCGCTCCGATGACGAGCGGGTCGCAGATGACGGACGTGTGCGTGCCTGGACTGCCCACGTCCGCGGCGGCGGAAACGGTCGACCCCTGGGCGTCTCCCAGGGCGGACTGGCGCCAGCCATAGGCGTCGTTTTGGCCCAAGGCGGAGCTGCAGACCCAAGCGGAAATGTCACGGGCGCGCACCGTGTACTCGAAGTTCACGTCGCTGAAATCCAGGCGATCCACCTCGGTGAAGGTGGGGCTGAAGAGGACGATGGAGTCGGTCCTGCTGAGCTTTGCCGTGTCGTTGTCGCCGAGCACTTTGACGGGGCTCGCCCCCAGGGACCAGGTCGCCCGGAAGGCTGCGGCGGGGACGGTCGTGACCACGAACGACTCACCGGGTGCGATAACCCCCGCTGCGGAAAGGTCGAAGGACCCGGGGATGGACTCCTCGTCATCGATGCTCCATCCGGCCAGGTTGGTGGATGTGGGCCCCACATTGGTGAACTCAATGAACTCACCTCCCACCGCTTTGTACGCGTACTCTGTGACCCGTATCGACTGCGCTGCGGCGTGGGTTGAGGCAAGGGTCAGGCAGATCGCGATGCCGCGGAGGAAGTAGGCAGAGCCGCTTCCATTCTTCTGGGAGTACGTCGTTCGCATGTCGGGGGCGCCGGTTGGCTCAGTGGTCACGGCCAATCTGGGTCGCAAGGACCCGTTCGCCGGAGAGAATCGAGAGGTCTTCGGGGATGCGAAGGTAGATGGCGCGTCCGCGTGCGACGCGGGCGGGGTCCAGTTGGAGGGCGTCGGGGAGTCGAGTGAGACGGTCGGAGACGCGAATGACCTCGGCGCGGGAGGTCTCCCGCGGGTTGACGGCGCGAGCGACGAGGAGCTCCTTCGGGATGGTGTCCTGCGCGCCACGTTCGGGCATGAAGACCTCAATCTCTTCCGCGTGGGGAGGTTCCACGGTGGCCAAGGCCTCGCCCTTGAGTACGGCGGATCCAGTGGCCACGGAAACGGCGATGATCCTCCCATCGATGGGAGATAGCACCTCGAACGTGGCCGATTGCGACTCCATGCCCATGAGCTCCGCACGTGCCACATCGAGTCGACGCTCCAGGGATTCAAGGGCTGCCGAGTCCGCCTCTTTGGCCGTGCGCTCGAGGTCACCGTTCACCTTCGACCAAGGGTTGCCCACCTCCTCCGCTGGCTCGGCGCCTTCGGCGGGCAACTGGGCCAATGAAGCCAGTGCTGCCTCGACCTGCTCGTTCGAGCGCACCAGCTGACGTTGGGCTTGCTGGATGGAGAGGTCGAACGCCTTGATCGAGGCTTCGATTTCGTCCGCCTCAAGGCCGAGGTCCTTGGCGCTGCCGAGGCGGCCTGCGCCGTCCTTGGCGACCAGGAATGCGCGGTCGGCGATCTGGCGGGCCCTCCGGGCTGCGATCTGGCGACCGACCTGGTCCGCTTCCATGGAGGCCAGTGAAAGTTGAAGCCGGCGGCTTTCGATGGCGAGCCTGGCGGCGCGATCGCGCGTGCGTTCACGGTTGGCCTCGCCGTCGGAAGCGCGGCGGAGGCCTTCCTCTATGTCTTGCCGATCGCGGCGCAGGGCATCGATCTGGCGTGTCGCCGCGGCAACTCTCTGGTTGGCGATCGTTGACACGACCTCGGCGGACAAGGCCGCGAGGCGTTGACGCGCAAGGCTGAGCTCCAGTCCGTGGGCGTGGGCGTCGAGGGTGGCGACCACCGTCCCGGCTCGCACGGTATCTCCGGGCGAGACGTGCAGCTGCTGGATGAGGCCGTCGCGCTGGGCACGCAGGTCGTAGCCCTTGGCCACAGCGATCCCCGGGATCTCCAGCGATACGCTGTCGGACAGGGTCAGGACGATCCCTGTGGCGCCAAGGGCGAGCCAAGCGATGACCTGCAATGGGCCCCGGGCGAAATCCGAGATCCGTTGACCCCAAGGCGTGCTGACCCTGCCGGGTATCGCAAACACAGGATCCTCAGGAAGGGTACTCATAGTTCATCCATGGCGTCGCGCACCACAATCGACGCGTCGTCGATGCCTGGAACCGTACGGAGGACCTCGACGAGCTCAAGGACGCGCCGTCGATCCCGCAGCCTGACGGCGAGCACTTGCTCCACCAGGCCGCCGGCGTCGTGCAGGGTGATCTCACGGACGCTGCTGCAAAACGCAGCCAGGACCCCCGTGGCATTGGCATTGGTCTCAGCGTACGTGGAGGAGCTCGAGCTCCACGTGACGTGCCCGTCGTAGCGTCCCTTGGACCCAAACTGGACCAGGTGCAGCCATGTCACCGAGGCAGCCACCATGACCGTAGCGCAGAGGGCAAGCCCGATGCGTCCCGTGCCTGCGGCCATGCCGAGCACAAGGGCGAAGAACACGAACACCGTGTCCTTCGTGTCCTTGAGCACGTTGCGAAAGCGAACGATGGCAAGGGCCCCAAGCAATCCGAAGGCCGTCACGATGCTGCCCCCGATGACGACCATGAGCAGGCTCGCCCCGAGCGTGATCAGCACCAGCGACTGCGTGAATCCCGCCGAGTAGCTGAGGCCGTGGTGGGTCCTCTCGTAGATCCACGCGATCGCAAAACCAATGAAGAGCGCGATCAGAACCGACGCCGCCATCAGCGCGGGCGAAGGGCTCGAGGGATCGCTCACGAAGAGCGAGCCGCCTCCGATGGAGTTGATCCAGTCACCCATCGCGGGTCTCCGATGAAGACGCCGCGTCCAAGGATGGGGCCTGGTCCGCTTCGCCGACCGAAGGGACGCTCGAGTCCAAGATGCCGAGCACGCGGGCCTGGTCCACTGAAAGGACATACTTCGGGATCGACTCGCGAACGAGCTGCAGTCGATCGATGATGCTCGTTACCCAGGAGGGGCAATGGTCCGTGAATTTGATCTCCACGATCGTCCCCTCCAGCGGCGTCGTGTGCCAATCGTCGCCACCCGTTCGGAAAGGAGCATTGGCATCGTAGGCCAAGAACGAAACGTCGGTGTCGAACGTGATGCGAACGGGATCAGGGCCGTTGGACTCGTACGCTTCTCGCATGTACCGCACATGCATGAAGGGCCTGGCATCGACGTCGCGGCAGCGCTTGACGAACGTGTCCATGGCATCGTCGCGTGCGCCCAGGGGCCAGTCACGGCAATCGGCGGCGAGGAGTCCTTGCACTCCGTCGCGGTTCGCCGGTACGCGGATCTTTCGAACGACACGATCGGCGCGGCGCTTGATCTCACAGAACACGGGCGTTGCGGGATCGTCCGTGTAGGAACGAATCCGCAGCTTGAAGCGGTTCCTGATGCCCTGGACCGTCGAGGCGTAGAGAGGGAGTTCGGGGGCGTCCAGGTAGAGACTGCTAATGCGGTAGCGCAGGCCAGGGGAACG
>CAJXRJ010000717.1 GCA_913058555.1 uncultured bacterium | reverse complement strand
GGGCTACGCATGGCAACGGGTGCGACTCGATCCGTGGGGAGGCGGCGAGCGCGTGGTCCCCCTGAGCCGCGGCGGCAGCGTCCTGCTCGACGTCAAGGGGAGTTGGCCCGATGACGGAAGCGTGCTGATCCAGTTCACCCACGGCGACGGTAAAACGCCCACGTTTGGGGTCACGAGAGAGCCGCACGAGGGGCCGCGCAGGATCCAAGGGCTGCACCCGGGGCACTACACGGTCGTCGCCCAATACCGGCGCCAGACCAAAGCCCGCACGGACACGCGCCTTCGAATGTCGAGCATCACGCCCCTTTGCACGGCCGAGGTGACCGTGATGGCAGGCGCCACGTCGACACTAGAACTGACCATCCCTCCGCAGACGAAGCCGCGTCTGGTCGAGGCATCGGGCGTCATCATCGTGCCTCCCGGATGGGTCCTCGACCGGCCTGGGGAGGACGTCGTGGCCTCGATTCGTGGGCTTCCACCCACGGACTTCGATCGCCAAGACCTCCCCCTTCGCGAGAACACTCGGGGCCGCCAGGAGGGGAGCTACGCCTTCGACCTGGGCCCGGTTCCGGCAGGGCAGTACGCCTTCGAGCTCCGGCCAGGACTCTACAGGGAGTCCTTCAAGGTCCCGGAGCGCGGCACCACCAACCTCCGGTTCGAAGTCCCTCCCCCATGTGAGATCCGGGTGCGCCCCGTCGACGGTGAGACCGGCCTTCCCGTTCAGGCCTCGGAGCTGCGGTGGCGCACGAATCGGGGCGACGGCCGCCCGCCGTGGACCCACCGAGCCCCGCGGAAGGCCGCGCCGGACGGGAGCTATCTCCTTCAAGTGGCCGAGGGCCCCATCACTCTCCGGTGTGACTCCAGCACGTACGACACATCAATCGACGACGCCACCGCTGTCCAGGGGTTGGAAGTCACGATGTCCATGCATACAAACATCGTAGGCACCATCGGGCTCAAGCACGGCGACACGCGTGTGCCGTGGCCCACGGCCGCCGCGCTCTCGGTCCGACCTGTCGAGGGAGACGGAGAACTAACGTCGCCGGGCACCCCCTACCGCGGACTCGACCTGGAACGGTCATTTAGCGTGAGTCGTCCGGGCCGGTATATCGTCGACGTACCCGACGTGCTCGGGTTCCGTCACCAGGGGCCGGTCGAGATCGAAATGCAGCGGGGCGAGCGGAATTCGGTAACCATCGAGCTAGTGCTGGATTGAGGCCCCGCGGAATGGCGCCCCCGGGATGATCGGAGGCTGGAGAAGCTCCCCATGACAACGAAACAAAACAACGGGTCGTCCCAGGTTCTGGCACTGCTCATGCTCGTGGTGGTCGTGATCGCGGCGTACCTCATGTCGCGGGCCCTGGGGAGCGGAGCAGATGTTGCCGGCCTGACCCCCGAGACGGAGCCAGCTACCCAGGGGGCGACTGAGGCGTCAGACGCTGCCAACGCGGACGCCGACTTGGACGCGGTTCCCCCGTCAGCCCTTTCGGAAGTCGACCCCGCCCCCCTGACTCGGGAGGAGGTCCACGAGGAACCGGCCGCGCCCGACGCTGTGCCGGCAAAAGTCCTCGGCGTGGCCGGTAAGGTCATCGTGCTTGGGGGCGAACCCGTCGAGGCCTCGAGGATCAACGGGATGATCGAAGTCACGGTCTGGGGCGAACGATCCGGAACGCCGATCCAGGTGAGCGTCGAGAGCGGAGCATTCGAGTTGGCCTTTGCCCCAGATCAGCAAGGGCGCCTCCGGTCCCTCGAGGGCGACCGCACCATCCCAACAGAAACCAGCACCCTGGAGATGAACTTCTCGGAGCCCGGCTTCGCGGCGGAGATCGGCTCCACATTGATGGCGAAAGAAGACGGCACGCCAGCCACCGGGCAGGGCACTCGCGTGCCCTTCGGCACCAAGGATGCCATCGTCTACGTGGTGCGCGCCCCCATGACGCGCCTCAGCGTCGTCGACAAGCAGTCAGGCACGCCCCTCAATGGAGTGCGGGTCGTCGCGACGAGGGAATGGATGATGGAAGATGCCCGCCACCCCAAGGGCACCGGAGCCATGTCCCTCACGAAGGAAACGCAATCCCCGGTGACCCTGCATCCCCCACGATCGTACGTCACGTCCAGATCCATCAACGCGCTTGTCTCGGCTGACGGCTACGCCTGGACCTCCGTCACTCTCGATCTACAGACGGGCGGCGACCGAACCGTCGAACTGGAGCGCGGCGGCACCCTGCGTGTGTCCGTCGATGGCGAGGTGCCAAGCACGGGCAGGCTCCGCCTCTACGGCACGGCTCCGGGCGCGCCAGTGAATGAGATGAAGGTCCGCGGCAACGAGCCGATCGTCTACGAGAACCTCGCGGCCGGCGAGTACAGCGTCCGCATCGAACTCGGTGACTGGTTCGACAGCCCCAAGCGGCTCGCGAGCCAGGACGTGATTGTGGAGTCGAACGGGGACGTCAACGTCGACCTTGCCTTCGCCCCCATCGTTGCCGCACCGCGGGCAAGAGCCTCCGGGATTCTGGTGATCCCGGCGGGGTGGGACCTGAAGTCGTACTACGCCTCGGTGGAGCTCTTGAGCGGCTCCTCCGACGGCTCGGATCAGCGACACGTGCTTCAAAAGAACGACCTCAAGGCCGTCGCGGGGCAGCCCGGCTCCTATTCGTTTGCCATCCCACCCAAAGAAGTCGGCCAGTACGAGTTTGACCTCTCTCCGCTCGGGTGGAAACAAATCTATGACCTGCCCCCCGAGGGCCGCACGGACCTTCGATTCGAACTACCGGATCCGGTGGAGCTCACCGTTTACGTCGTCGAAGAAACCAACGGAGAACCCGCCGACGTGGATCACGTTTCGTGGAACCCGGTCTGGCCCAAGGGATCCAGAGGGGGCGGCTCCATGACCCAGCGTGACCCTACGTCCCCTGGCGTCTTCCGATTCAACGTCACACGGGGCCGGATCAATCTCTCCTGCTGGGCAGCCCCCTACATGCATACGAGCAAGACCTTCGATCCCCGCAACACGACCGAGATCACGCTTGAGGTCGCCCGTGCTAGCCGCGCAAGCCTGACCTTGCGCGATGGCGACAACACGATCCCGTGGCCCGAGGGTGCCGAATACGACGTCGAGCCCTTGAACGGCGGTGACGGGTACTACAACTCATCTGGATCGGGAAATGGCGTGCGCTGGTTCGGCGTCTCCAAGCCAGGCCAGTACCGCCTCGTCCTCCCCGAGATCAACGGCTTCGAGCCCCACGAACCGGTCGAGTTCGAGATGCTCAAGGGCGAACAGATCAACCTCGTCATCGACCTGATCCGGCGCTAGGCCCTCGCTGAACCCACCCCGGTACGGATGGGGCGCAGCCGCGTACTGGCTAGCGTCGTGTGTTGGCCCCGCCGTCTCCGAAGCCTGAGCCCTTGTGAACAACGGGCCACCAGACACTGAAACTGGGCAGGGTGTCGGCGCGCCAACCGTCAACGAGTTGTCCGACGTGACTGTCCCGGCGCGACCCATCGATTCGGAACCCCCTATTTCGCCGGAGCGATATCTGAAACGAGGTTTCTGAGGCGCGGCGTCTGCCCGTGACGTGAGTCGGCTTCGCCGACCGGACCATAGAAGCAGGAGTGGGCGGAGGACTGGGAGCGCTGGCGCCTATTGGGAGGCGTGGCGGACTGGAACGAGGAGGGCTTCGGTCAGACCACGCACTGCGGAGGGAGAAGCAAGCGCCCAACCGAAGGTTGTGCGAGGGTGTGAGGAGCGAGGGCGGGCCGTTATCTCGGCAGACCTTTTCGCGGCGGCGCGGCCCGGCGGGCGGCCGCGGCTAGGAGCGGAGGGTTTGGCCCGTGCGGGTCA
>CAJXRJ010000716.1 GCA_913058555.1 uncultured bacterium | reverse complement strand
CCGAGATCTACACACTGCATATCGTCGGCAGCTCAGATGTGTATAAGAGACAGGTCTTCACCATCTGCCTGAAATGTTACTCCCGCTCCAGATCCCGGGCTTCGGCCCCACCCTGCTGGCCTCGCTGGCGGCCTTTCACGGCGACACCGTCGCTCCATCGACAGAGCTGCCCGTCGCCGATCACCCACTCACCGCGACCCACTCCGCGTTTGCGCTGATCGAGAACGCAGGCCAATGGGACACGCCAGCCGTCTTGGCCGGACGCCTCGGCGACGTTCACGTCCAACTGCTTCCGGGAGCCATCCAGTTCCAACTGCTCCGGCCCGACTTGGAGAAAGGCGTTGCCGTGAGGCTCACCCTCGAGGGCGGCGATGCCCAGTGCCTCCCCCGCGGCGAGCAGCAGCGTGTCGAATCGCGCAGCTACCTGACAGGAACCGACTCCAAGCTATGGCGCTCCGACGTCGCGAGCTTTCGAAGCGCGCTGTACGAGGATCTTTCGCCGGGAGTCGATCTGAGACTTCGGGAGGCGGGTGGTCGCCTTGAATGGGACCTACTTCTAGATGCGGGCATCGCCAGCGACGGGCTCGCCATGCGCTGCGAAGGGGTCGACGATGTTGGGATCGACGAATCCGGCGACCTCGTCCTTGAAACGGAACTTGGCGCCATCCGAATGGGCCTTCCCACAAGCTGGACGGTCGACGCGAACGGCTCAACGCACCTTGTCCCATCGAGCTACCACCGCCTGGATGAGCAGCGATTCGGCTTCACCCTCAGCGGCCGGGACGACGCGCTCCCCTTGGTCATCGACCCAGGCGTGGAGTGGGCGACGTACGTCGGCGGAACCGGTTTCGAGGTGGCTCTTCGCACGAAGCACGCACCAAGCGGCAACCTCTACGTCGCTGGCATCACTGATTCGTTGGACTTCCCGAGCACCGTCGGGGCGTACCAGATGACCGCCCAAGGCGCTGAAGATGGGTATGTCTCTGTCTTTGATCCCACGGGCGCGACGCTCCTTCGGACCACGTACATTGGCGGGTCGCAAAGAGATGGCGTCGCCGGATTGGACATTACGCCGAACGGCGAGGTCGTGATCTGCGGCTACACGTTTTCTGGGAACTTCCCGACCACATCCGGTGCGCCGCAGCAGTCCAAGGGCGCAACCTTCGACGCGTTCGTCGCCCGACTCAATGGAGACCTTACGGCCCTCGAGTACTCAAGCTTCCTGGGCGACGCAGGCTCAGGATCGGACGATTGGGCCACGGACGTGGAGATCGACGCCGAGGGCAACTGGAACGTTTGTGGCATCACACGCTCTTCGGACTTCCCTGTCACCACTGGCGCCTTCCAGACTGCGACCGGCGGCGGCGCCGATGTCTTCGTGACACGACTGTCACCCGGAGGCAACGGAGTCGCCGATCTCGTATGGAGTTCTTTCCTCGGGGGGGCCGAGGGTGAGGCCCTACCCGGTGACCTCGTTGGCACCCCCTCGGGCACCCAGGCGCCAGACATCGCTATCGGAGCGAGCGGGTCGGTCACGATCGCTGGTTTTACGGCCTCCAACGACTTCCCTACCACGCCCGGCGCGTTGCGAGAAACACCCGTCCTGGGTGGGCGGGATTGTTTTGTGGCCCGCTTTAGCTCTGATGGATCGTCGCTCGACTTCGCCACACTCCTGGGGGGGACAAACACCGAAGTTTCCACAGGGCTCACCCTCGACGGAGCCGGTCGCGCCATCGTTTGTGGTCAGGCATTCTCTTGGGACTTCCCCGTGACGTCGGGCGCCTTTCAGTCCAACCACGCTCTTCCAGGTACCGACGACGGGTGGGTCGCCGCGCTTAGCGCCGACGGATCGACCCTCGACTTTGGCACCTACTTGGGCGGTCTCCAGTCGGACTTTGCGCTCAGCATCGAGGCAAACGAGGGCGGTATCATCACCGTTGGAGGGTCGACCGCATCCCCCGCGTTCCCCACAACGGCCGACGCGGCACAACCGGTCCATGGCGGTGGGATTGACGCATTCATCTCGCGCCTCGATCCAAGTCGCGTGGGCGCTGCGCAGCTCGTTAGCTCCACGCTGTTTGGCGGGACCGGCGATGAGCAAGCATGGGCCCTCGACCTGATTGGTTCGGGGAGCGTTTTTGTCGGCGGCGCCACCAGCTCCCAGAACCTGCCCGTGACGCCGGGTGCATCCGGACCCACTTACGCAGGCGGCGTGTTCGACGGCTGGACCGCGATCATCGGACTCCAGGACTTTGGCGTCAGCTATTGCGCCCCTGCCGTGCCCAACTCCACCGGCCAGCCGGGCCGGATCACCGCCAGCGGCTCCGAGCTGGTTGCATTCAACAACGTGACTCTCGTGGTGACGAACCTTCCTCCGATGCAGTTCGGCATGTTCGTCGCCGGTCAAGCCCGGGCATTCGTTCCGATGGCCGGCGGCAGCCAAGGCACCCTATGCCTTGGGGGCCCGATAGGTCGCTACCTGGGCGCAGGCCAGATTCGGAGCTCCGGCACAGCGGGCCAAATCTCACTCCCGCTCGATCTCACGCAGACCCCCACGCCGAACGGCGTGGTGGCGGTGCAGCCCGGGGACACGTGGAACTTCCAGATGTGGCACCGTGACGTCGTCGCTGGGATCGCAACATCCAACTTCACCGACGGACTCGAGATTTCCTTCCTGTGAGATCGTCAAGGGGAGCGAGTTCCGCTTACTCCCCGTCCCCGGCGTCCATGCGCAGGCGCAGCCATGAACGGGCGAGAGCCCAGTCTCGCTGCACCGTGCTCAGTGAAACCTCGAGGGCTGCGGCGGTTTGCTCGAGCGTGAGGCCCGCGTAGAAACGCAGCTTGACGAGCAGGGCAAGCCGCTCGTCTTTCTCCGAGAGCGCCACGAGCGCATCGTCAAGGGCCAGCAGCTCCTCGGGACGCTCTTCACTCGCTGGCTCGTCGCCCAGCGTTTGGGGGCGTCCCTCGCCTCGCCTCAGCGCGCCCCGGGCGCGGGCCCTGTCCACAAGAATGCGCCGCATGGACTCTGCCGCCGCGGCGAAGTATTGGCTGGCCCCTTCGAACTCCCCCCCACTGCCCTGGAGCCGCAGGTACGCCTCGTGGACCAGTCCGTTGGGACGAGGCTTGCCCCAGGGCCCTCGCGCGATAGGCGGGCCTCCGCCAGGCGCCGAAGCTCGCGGTAAACCGATTCCAGAACTCGATCGTTCTGAGCCGGCGGCGGTAACTCATTGTCGCGGGTGTCCATGGGCGGGGCTTCGAGGATCGAATGGTCGCCCCCGGATGCGCGATGATAGGGCCCAGCTAGCACGAGGTGACGCGGTGCCGCCATTGTGACTCAGATTTGCCACTGAGAAAGCAGCCAGGCGGTGCATGCCATCGAGACTTGGATCGCCATCGAGATCATCAAGGCAACCCAAGCACTGCCCCGAGGATTCGAATTCTGCGGGACTCGTGGTCGGAGACTAAGGCATCAGCGCCTTCCGAAGCCCAGGGCCCCGTAGGCGCCTTACACTTGGCCGCCATGGGAGTCGTCCTGCGCCGTGTCATCAAAGTCCTCACCGCCGCTGGACTGCTTCTCGTCGCGCTCTTCTGTTGGAATGGACTCGCGTCGTATTGGCGCGTCCCAGTGGCCGGCGTCACCGAGCACCCTGCGCGGGTACTCCCTGGGGAGGCGCAGGAGCCGACGAGGCTGACTTTGATGGCGTGGAACATCGCGAAGTGCGGCTTCCACCGGGGAGGCACCACTTTCAAGACCAAGGACGAAGTGAGGGCCCGCCTGGACCGGATAGCGGCAGTGATCGTCGAACGGGAAGTTGACCTGCTGTTCCTATCCTGTCTCTTATA
>CAJXRJ010000715.1 GCA_913058555.1 uncultured bacterium | reverse complement strand
CTCGGCTAACGATGGGGAGGGTGGGCATCGGGACAGGTTCCCGGTTCCCGTGCCCAAGGGCAACCTCCGTGGTGCTTGGATGTGGTGCGGCGCCGTGCCCCCGGAGCGCGCGATGATGCTGCGGGGGAGCGACGATTGGGGGTCGCGGGGGCCGTCCAGCTGGGAATCGAGCCGTCCCTGAGCCGGCGTTTCTCCCAACCCAAGGGGATCCAGGGCCCAGGGCACCCAGGGGCTGCCACGGCAGGGGCTTGGTCGGGAAATGGCCGCTTCTACGGTTGACTATGCGCGGCGTCGCGGATAAATATGCGCGCCGAGACGCGATTTTATGCAAGCCACCAGTCCCCAAGAGCGCAGAGAGCTCCTCCTCGACCTGATCGGGCGAGGCCACGGCACGAGCCAGCAGTCCCTGGTGGATGCCCTGGCCGAGCGTGGAGTCGAAGTCACCCAGGCCACCCTTTCCCGGGACCTCAAGGGCCTCGGGGCCGTCAAAGGGCCGGGGGGCTATCAGGTGCTTGGCCAAGCGGGGGATCCGCTCGGCAAGGCCCTGGCGGAGTGGCTCGTGTCGGCGAGACCAGCCCAGAACATGGTCGTCCTGCGGACCCCGCCGGGGGGGGCCTCGCCCCTGGCCGTGGTGCTCGACCGGGAGGCGCCGGCGGAGGTGCTGGGCACGATTGCAGGCGATGACACGATCTTTGTCGTGACGCCCGATGTGGGGTCGGCGGAGACGCTTGCCGGCAAGTTCATGAGGTTCGTTTCGGGGAGTCAGTCATGAAGCGCGCAGCGATCGTTGGCGCGACGGGATACGCGGGCCAGGAGCTCGAAGGGCTCCTCGCCCGGCACCCAGGGATTGGCCCCGTGCATTTGATGTCCGCGCGGCCCGGCGCCGAGGTCAAGGCCCTCGGGCCATTGGGGGACAAACTCGTTCACCCGCTCGACCTGGATCGGCTTGGGAGCGGCGAGTTTGACGTGGTCTTCGCCTGCTTGCCCCATGGAGTCGGCGTGCCCACGGTGCAAGCGGCGCTGGGGGGGGACGCCCTTGTCGTCGATCTCTCGGCGGATCAACGGTTCCGCGATCCGGATGCGTTCGCCGAAGCCTATGGCGCGCCTCACCCCGCGCCCGAACTCTGCGCGGCCGCCCGCTATGGGCTTACGGAACACGACCGGGAGGACGTCCAAGGCGCGCGCCTCATCGCCAACCCGGGCTGCTACCCGACGGCCACTCTCCTCGGCCTTCTGCCTCTCATGAAGGCCGGCCTGGTCGCGGCTGGATCGCGCATCGTCGTCGACGCCAAGAGCGGCGTAAGCGGCGCGGGCAAAAGCCCCTCAGGCATCACCCTCTACGGCAACGTCGACAGCACATGCCGCGCCTACGGCGTAGGCAACCACCGGCATTCGCCCGAGATCGCATCGCGCTTTCCGGCCAAGCACCCTCTCTCATTCGTGCCCCATCTCCTGCCCATGTTCCGCGGCATGCTCGCCACCATCTACGTGGAACCAGCCGAGGGCGCTTCCCTTGAGGGCGCCCGGTCGGCCCTCGCCGAAGCCTACACGGGGGAGTCCTTCGTCCATCTCCTGGACGAACAGCCGCGCACCGGCGCGGTGGCCGGCACGAACCAATGTCATCTCAACATCGCGTCCGTCAGCGGGGCCTTCGTGGTCACCTCCGCCATCGATAACCTCGTCAAAGGAGCTGCGGGTCAAGCAGTTCAGAACATGAACGTCGCCCTCGGCTATGACGAGACATGGGGTCTCGCATGAGCTCTACCCCTGAAAGCGTGTGGCACACCGCACGGCGCCTGGTGGTGAAAGTCGGCGGCGCGATCCTCGATTCCCAGGACGCGCGGGAGGCCTTTGCGGCCAGCGTCTCCGCCGCCCAGGCGCGGGGCCAGTCGGTGGTTGTCATCCACGGCGGTGGCGCCCAGGTGAGCCGGCTGACCGACGCCCTCGGGCTCCCGGCCAAGCGCGTCCGCGGCCTGCGCGTCACGGACGAGCCCACGGCGCTCGCCGCGGTTCAGGTCCTTCGGGGTCAGGTCAACGCGGAGCTCACCGCGGCCCTCGTGGCCCAGGGCGTCACGGCCCTTGGGCTTTCTGGCATCGATGCGGGGCTCTTCGAAGTCCGCCAGCTCGATCCGGAGCTCGGTCAGGTGGGCGAGGTCGTGCGGGTCAACGCGAAGGTGCTCAAGGTGCTCCTCTCGCATGGGTTCACACCGGTCATCGCCACCATGGCGGCCAAGGGCGGGGCGTTCTACAACGTCAACGCCGACGCGGCCGTGGCGCCGGTCGCCGCGGCGATGCAGGCAGACGCGGTGCTCTTCCTTTCGGACGTATCCCACGTGCTGGATGGCAAAGAGCCGATCTTTGAGCTCTCACCCCCGAGCGCCCGTGGCCTCATGGACTCCGGCGTGATTCAGGGCGGCATGATCCCGAAGGTTGAGGCGGCTCTCGACGCGGCACGGGCCCTCACGGGCAGTCTCGTTCGCATGGCCAGCGGACTCACGGAAGACCCGATCTCCAACGCCCTGAGCGATCCTTCCCACGGCACGACCTTTATCGACGCAGGCATCACCGGCGCCGACATGGAGACCACCCATGCCTGAGCTAGCGGAACTCGACCGGACGATGGGAACCTACCGCCGGGCTGGGCCGCTCATGGCGAGGGGCTCGGGTGCTTGGATGGAAGACGAGTCGGGAACGAAGTACCTCGACTGGATCAGCGGCATCGGAGCGAACTCCCTGGGCCACGGCCACGCGGGACTCGCGGCGGCGCTGCACGATCAGGCCCTGACGCTCGGGCACACGTCGAACCTCTACCGGCATGGCCCGGGGGAGGAACTCAGCCGCCGCCTCGTGGAGCGCACGGGCATGGACTCCGTCTTCTTCTCGAATTCGGGTTCCGAGGCCAACGAGACGGCGCTCAAGCTGGCCCGCAAGCTCCAGGGCATGCGCGGCGCCCCCGAGCGCCAGAGCTTTGTGGCGCTCAACGGTGGCTTTCACGGACGGACGTTCGGGAGTCTTTCCGTCACCGCCAAGGAAGCGTACCGCGCACCGTTTGGCTCGATGCTCGACGTGACCTTCGTGGACCCCGGCGACACCGCGGCCCTCACGAAGGCCCTGCATGGGAAGCCCGCGGCGCTGATCCTCGAGCCCATCCAGGGCGAGGGCGGGCTGCGGGAGCTGTGCGCTGGTTTCCTGCGTGCCGCCTCTGAGCTTTGCGAGGACACCGGAACGATCCTGATCCACGACGAGGTCCAGTGCGGCGGTGGCCGCACGGGAACGTTTCTCTGCGCGTCCGCCCACGGCGTGACGCCGGACGTCGTGACCCTCGCCAAGCCCATCGGCGCCGGCCTACCCATTGGGGCGACCCTCGCCCGGGGCGAAGCGGCGAGGGCCCTTGTCCCCGGGGACCACGGATCGACCTTCGGCGGCGGTCCCTTCGCGGCGCGGGCCGCGCTAACCGTGCTCGATGAGCTTGACGCTGGCCTGCAGGACCATGTCATATCCCTCGGGGCCGCCTTCGAAAGCGCCCTCGACGAGCTCGTGCAGAAACACGATGCGTGCCTCTGCCGCCGGGGCAAAGGCCTCATGCAGGGGCTCGTGATCCCAGGCCAGTCCGCCGCTGTGGTCGACCAGCTCATGGACCTCGGCGTGCTCGCCTGCACGGCAGCCGGGGACGTTGTCCGATTTCTACCCCCTTATGTCCTGACGCATGACGATCTCGCGATCGGCCTTGAGCGTCTCGACACCGCCCTTTCCTCTATTTCCGTAAGCGCGTCATGATCGCCGCCCCCTTCCCCGCCTGTCTCTTATACACATCTCCGAGCCCACGAGACTAGGCATGATCTCGT
>CAJXRJ010000714.1 GCA_913058555.1 uncultured bacterium | reverse complement strand
GACGCCCTTACCCGTGAAGGCCGGGTCGTGGGCGCGGCGGGCCTCGAGTTCGGCAACCGTCGATTCGAATCCCACCTCGACCGCGGCCTGAAGTGTCTCGAGGTTGGCTCCGAATCCGATGCGCCGGATCACGTGGGCGGCCGCCGCGGTGTCCCAGGGCGCGTGACCGTGGACCGCGGGAGACACGGCTCCGGCGTTGGCTTCGGTATTGGCTATGCGCATGGGGATTCGGTGAGTCGGGGACTAGCGGGCGAGGCGAACGGTGAGACGGGCTTCGAGGGGCGCGGAGCCCTGACCGTCGGTGCCCCCCAGGGCCCCGGGGTCTGCGGTCTCGAAGTCGAAGGATTCGATGCCGCCCAGGAGGGCGAGCAAGACATCGATCTCCATGGTGGCTTGGCTCTTCGCTTTGCCCTCCTTCAACATGGCGTTCATTTGGAGAATGTCGCGGTTGGAGGCCACGAGGTTCGCGAGGGCCTTGGATGAGATCGACGCCTGGTCGAGCGTGTCATCGGGAGTCCGTTCGAGCTGGCCACTGGAGATCCGCTCCACAGCGCTTGCCACCGAAGCATGATGGGTCCCGATCACGAAGTGATCGCCGACCGCAGCGCATGCGGGCGCCAAGTTGTAGCCGACGTCGACGCCGCCGTCACCGCCCGGCGCGGGCAGGGAGGCGACCGTCATGGTGTGCGAGTTCACCGGACGAAGGGAGAGAAGGAAACCAGAACGACCCTGCATCGCGCGTTGGACGTTCTGCAGGGAGATGAGGCTCTGGAAGGCCTGCACGAGGCGCATTCCGTTCACCTCGGGGTTGGCAAGGTGGAACACGCCGGTTGCGCTAGGAATCGGCACGTCGGGGGCGGCGGCCGGGTCGAACTCCACATCGTCAAAGAGAACGAGCCAATGGGGATCGATGGCATCGATGACTTCCTCGGTGGCATCAGGTCCACCGAGGATGAGGGCGACGCCCGCGATGCCCTCCGCGATCCCCGGCAGGGCCTGGGCCTCGAACAAGTCTGTTCGAAGATCGAGAAGCGTCTCGATATCCCGATAGAGATGGATGCGCCCCACCTCTGACGCCGCCGGCTTGGGGCACCGCGGAGCCTTACGCCCCTGGCCTGGGAAAGACGCGGCACCCTTCCCCGCGCGCGTGCCTTCCGCCCGCATGCGAGAGGTTATCGCGTCACCGTTGAAATCGATGTCGAAGCCGAGGGTAGAGGCCGAACCGAAGTGGGTCAGGACAGGCCCAAGGGCAAAGTGGGCGCCCGCATTCGTCGTCATCGCGCGCAGATCCCGGAGTTCGCCGCCCTTCTCGATGGTGTCTAGATCCAGCCACGCGAAGGTATCGCCCATCGACTTGAATCCGGCCCTACTTGCGGCGAGGCCCTCGGCCTTGGTCGCGCGTTTGGCGCACGACGTCAGGTCCGCGAGGTTCGTTGTGATGATGATCGTCTGGTCGTCGAAGGCCGCAGCGAAGGCCGCGCCGCCGCCGATGTTCCATGCGCCTTCAACGTGGTCTCCGAGGGCCTTGCCCTTCTCGATCGCAATCTTGCGGATCGCGTCGAATCCAGAGAGGGCGTCCACGAGGGGGTCGAGGGCGTCCTCGAAGGCGTCGGCATCCGAGCCGCGCATGATGGCGAACGGGCGCGGCTCCTTTCCAAACCCGGGGACCAGGCCAATGGCGATCCCATCGGAGGTCAAGCCGCTCAGGATGTCGAAGGGAGACGCGCCCAGGGCGGCCTTGGCCGCTTCGATGGCCGCGTAGGGGTCGACGCCGCGCTTCGAAAACTCGGCCTTGACGAGGGGGCTGTCGAGGACCTTCTTCATCCACGGGTGCTCCAGTCCCTGTGCCACCAGGGGGGCGTGGGCCGTGGTCTCGATCCACGCGAACGTACCAGCGGGTGCAAACGCGTGGAGGGGAGCGTCGCCGCCACCCTCAGGTCGTTGCCATTCTCCCAGGGCAAGGGGATAGGCAAGGCAGAGGGGGAGCAGCGTGGCAAAGATCATGGGGGCCTCTTCGGATCGGCAGGGCGAACGGACCTTCTGACTACGGGTCGTTGCAGGACCATTTCACACAACCTGTGCGTGGCCTGGCGCTCGCGTCATGTTGACCCAGGAACAGACACAGAAAGGCCCCGCCGAACCGCGATGCGATTCAGCAGGGCCTTTCTGTTGGCCTGGCGATCTGGCGAGCGTGATCGCGCGGCCTGTTCAGTGGGGTCGCCGCGTCAGAACGGCTTGGCGACCAGGACGAGCACGAGGCCTGTCCAGAGGATCACGCCCAAGCTGCGTTCGAGCAGCACCGGGTTACGGAGAAGTGAGCGCAGCAGCGAACGCTGGGCGCCCCGGTCCTCGAGGGGGCCGGTCATGCCGAGATCAGAGGTCGGCTGGGGTGGGTCCATATACATGGCGAGTCGGGGCGAGGAGGGGGGGGCGAATCCGAAGCCGAGATGGGGAGGGCTTCGGACCTGATGAGTGACCCCAGGGAGAGGAGGTCACACTTGATAGAACGATCGGGCGCCGCGCGCCGTACATTCGAATTGTGTATTTGAGAGACGGGGCGCCTCTACGACGTCCTAAGCCGAGACGAGAAGCGAATCGAACGCCCAAGTTGGATGAAGGAAATAGAGATTGAGTGCCCGTGTTGCGAAGCGAAGCTCGTGGTGGATGTCCTTACCCAAAAGGTGATCCGCCACCGAGAGAGGCCCGAGCTGAACGAGTTCGGCAAGCCGGTTTTGCCCACCGACAAGTGGGTTGCTGCAGAGGCCAAAATCGCTGCACGAAAAGCCGAAATCGAGGCCATGAAGTCCGACGGGTCGGACGCCTTTGACCAGGCGCTTTCGAAGGAGAAAGGCCGCGAGAAGGACCTGGACGACCTCTTCCGCCGGGCCAAGTCGAAGGTGGACCGGAAGAAGAAGGATCTGTAATAGATATGTGTGCTTCGCCCGGGGGAGGCCGGGGGAGCAGTGAACTGCGATCCGACTAGCGGGGCAGCATCAGCTCCGTCCCTGGGCCAACGGGGAGCCCGAGGCCAAAGACCCACACATAGAAGAGGACCATCCACCCGATCAGGAAGGCGATGGAGTACGGCAGCATCGTGGCGATGATCGTGCCGATTCCGAGGCGCTTGTCGTAGCGGGTGGCGAAGGCCAGGATCAGCCCGAAGTAGCTCATCATTGGGGTGATGATGTTCGTCGTGCTGTCGCCAATGCGGTACGCCGCCTGGATGACCTGGGGCGTGTACCCGATCGTCATGAGCATCGGAACGAAGATCGGTGCCGTGATCGCCCATTGTGCGGACGCACTGCCGAGCATCAGGTTGACGAAGCAGCACATCAGGATGAACGGCACGAAGACGATCGGGCCGTCCAAGTGCATCGCGGTGATGGCGTCGGCACCGGTGACCGCCAGGACGAGCCCGAGGTTCGTCCACTTGAAGAACGCCACGAACTGGGCGGCAAAGAAGACGAGCACCAGGTAGAGGCCCATGGAGCCCATGGCTTTGCTCATGCCGTCGATCACGTCCCGGTCCGTTCGCATGGACCCTGTGATGCGCCCGAAGACGATGGCTGGCACGATGAAGAACAGGAAAATCAGGGCCACCACGCTCTTGAGCAGCGGCTTGATCTGCTCGACGACGGTCGGCCCCTTCTCATTCTTGGCGGCTGCGGCCGCCTCTTCTGGCGTGAGCGCAGCGGCCGCCTCCGCCTCGGCGGCGGCCTTTTCGGCCTTCGCCTTGAACGTGTTGACGGCGGCGAGGGCCTCCGACTCGCTCGACACTTCGATCTTCTTGGGGGCCGGGTCCTGTCTCTTATACACATCTCCGAGCCCACGAGACTAGGCATGATCTCG
>CAJXRJ010000713.1 GCA_913058555.1 uncultured bacterium | reverse complement strand
GCCGATGGGGCCGCGGGCGGGTGTGCGCAGGGGGCCCAGCTTGGAGGCGGTGGCGTTGTCGGCGAGGGACAGGTCGAGGAAGAGGCCCTCTGTGGCGCGGTCTTCGCTCAAGAGCCCCATGCCTTCCCCGAGCCATCCGCCCGGGGAACGGGGGGCCCCGGTCTTGCCGTGGAGGATGACCTCCCCGGCGTCCGCGGGGTCCAGGCCGAATAGCGCGCGAAGCATCTCGGTGCGGCCCGCGCCCACCAGGCCGAACACGCCGAGGATCTCGCCGGGGCCCAGGTCGAAGGAGAGCTGGGCCGGGAACCCACTGGGACCCGTGAGGCCGCGTACCGACAGGACCGGATCGCTGTGTTCTTGGGCGCGCTCCGAGCGCGGATAGACCTCGTCGAGGGAACGGCCGACCATTTGGGCGACCAGCTGTTCGACGGTGGTTCCCTCCACGCTGCCTGAGCCCACGGACTCTCCGTCCCGTAGCACCGTGTAGCGCTCGCAGAGCTCCGTCACCTCGTCGAGGAAGTGGCTGATCCAGACGATGGAGACGCCCCGTGCGCTCAGGGTCCTCGCCGCCTCAAAGAGGCGGGCGACGTCGGGCGGGGAGAGGGAACTCGTGGGCTCATCGAACACGATCACGGAGGCCTCGGCGAAGAGGGCGCGGGCGATTTCGACGAGCTGTCGATCCCCGGGGCCGAGGCTCGAGACCCTTGTCTTCGGCCCGAAGGACGTGACGCCGAGGCTCCCCAGAATGGCGGACAGCTTCGTGGTGGCCTCGCTTTGGAGCGCCCATCCGAGGATGGCTTTCTCCTCGCCCAGGGTGACGTTCTCGAGGACCGATAGATCAGGGCAGAGATTCAGCTCCTGGTAGATCATCGCCACGCCGCGGCGGCGGGCGTCCCGGGGACCGGTGGGGGAGTAGGCCGCGCCGTCGAGGGTCATCTCGCCCTCGTCCGGCAGCACCGCGCCGCTGAGCACCTTCATGAGCGTGCTCTTGCCCGCACCGTTCTCCCCGATGAGCGCGTGGATTTCGCCCGGTGCGACGGTGAGGTCCACGCCGCGCAAGGCGTGCACGCCGCCGTAGCGCTTCTTCGCGCCGCGGATGGCGAGACGCGGTGTGGCGACGCTTGCGTCCGCCGCGGACATTTCGGACGCGGGGAGCGTCACTGGCCGAGGATCGAGAGGTCGGGCTTGAGAAGCGACTGGACCTCGGGTTTGTCGATGTCCGCGGTGAGCACGACGGTGACGCCGGTGTCGATCTGCTTCTCCACGGGGTTGCCGCGGATCGCGTCGACGCAGGCGCGCACGGCGAGCTCGCCCATGCGCACGGGGTTCTGCAGGACGAGGGCGTCGATCTCGCCCTTCCGCAGGGCAGGGACGAGCTTCTCACTCGCGTCGAAGCCCACGAACTTGACCTGGTCGAGGCGCCCGCTGTCCTGGAGCGCGCGCAGCATCCCGTAGACGCAGGGTTCTGACGGGCAGAAGATGCCGTCGATTTTAGGGAAGCTGTTCAGCAGGTTCTCGGCGGACTGCTGCGCGTCGCTGAACTGCGAGCCTGCGTACTGGTTCGACGAGATGACTTCGATACCGGCGGACTCGGCGATCTTCTTGAGGAAACCCTCCTCCCGGGCGGACGTGCTAGCGCTGCCTTCCATGTGGCGCAGCATCACGACCTTCCCCTTGCCGCCGAGGAGTTCGGCGAGGGCTGCGGCCGCGAGCTCACCGCCGCGGCGGTTGTCGGTGGCCACGTAGGAGACCTTGCCGTCCCAGTCGAGGTCGCTGTCCGCGACGACGACGGGGATGTTGCGGGCGCCCGCTTCTTTCACCGGGGGGACAAGGGCCTGGCGGTCGAGGGGCACGATGACCATCCCGTCGACGCCGCGGGAGACGAAGTCCTCGACCACGCGCTGCTGGCCTTCGCGGTCGTCTTCTTTGATGGGGCCCTTCCAAAGGATCTTGACCCCGAGATCCTGCGCCGCGGCCTCGGCACCGGCGTGAAGGGCCTTCCAGTACTCGTTCGTGGTGCCCTTGGGGATCACCGCGATCTCGAGCATGCCGTCAGTCTTCTCTTCACCGCCGCAGCTGGCAAAGAGTGCAAGTCCCATGGCGGCGAGAGCGCCCAGTCGAAGCCGTGCTTGGATCGTCATAACGCGCTGAGGCTACCAGTTCACTCCGCCCGGCGCTTCGATCTGTCGCGGGCGGCGATCCGCGGACCGTCCCGTGGGCGCCCGGTGCTCGAAGCGCTGGGCGATGGCGGCAGGGGATTCGGGCCGCGGGCCCGGGGTGGTAGGGTGGCGGCCATGCGGATCGACGCCCACCAGCACTTCTGGAACTACGACGCGGCAGAGTACGGATGGATCGCGGAGAACGGCCTCGACGCCCTCGCGCGGACCTTCGGCCCCGATGACCTGCGCCCCCTCCTCGACGCCAAGGACCTCGACGGGTGCATCGCCGTCCAGGCGCGACAGACCCTCGAGGAGTCCCGCTGGCTCCTGGACCTGGCCCACGGGAATCCGTGGATCCTCGGTGTCGTTGGCTGGGCCGACCTCGCAGCCCCGGATCTGGCGGCGGACCTTGACGCCCTCGTGGAGTATTCACGCCAGCGGAGCGATCGTCTGGTGGGCCTTCGCCATGTGGTCCAAGACGAGGCCGCCGGATTCCTCGACCAAGAGGCCTTCCGTGAGGGCGTACGGGAGGTTGGCCGCCGGGACCTTACCTACGACGTCCTCGTCTTTGCGCGCCAGATGCCCGAGGCCGTGCGCTTTTGCGCCGCCCTCCCGGGGCAACGCCTCGTGCTCGATCACATCGGCAAGCCCGAGATCGCCAAGGGCGAACGGGGCGGTTGGCTAGGGCCCCTCAGGGAGCTCGGCCGCATGGACCACGTCACAGTCAAGCTTTCTGGTCTCGTCACGGAAGCCGACCATGCCGCCTGGACCGACGCCGACCTGCGCCCTTTCCTCGACGCCACCCTCGAGGCGTTTGGCCCCTCCCGCCTCATGGCCGGCAGCGACTGGCCCGTTTGCACCCTCGCCGCTCCCCACGCGGAGACCTTCCGTCTCCTCGAAGATTGGGCGGCGCCCTTCTCCGACTCCGAACGCGCCTCCCTCTTTGGTGGCTGCGCCGAGGCGGCCTACTCGCTGCCCCGTGCGGCGGGAAGTCGTTGAGACCTCCGCTGGGTTCCCATGAACGTGGAGCTGCGAGCGATAGAGGGTCCCACAGGAGACGGCGAGCCCAACGGCTGCTCCCAGGTACGTGCCAGAGTGCACGGCCCACACGGTGAGTACGCGGCGGCCTTGGTCGTTGGGCACCCCAGCCCACTCACCGTCGAGCCATCCGTTGCGCAGCGCGAGGTGAGTCCCCAGGCCGCCCACGAGAGCGAGGCCAACCGACGCCTTTGTGATGCCCAGCCAGGCCCGGGCCAGGGGCAGCAGGCCCGGCTGTTCCCCCTTTGTCCGCCGTCGCTCTCCCGTGTAGCAGAGCACCGCCGCGCCGACCACGCCTAGCGAGAAGCCGGCTTGGGCCCCAAGGGCCGTGGCGTTAGAAACGACGGCCGTGGGCCCGAGGCCCTTGAGCACGGAAAAGTACTCCGGCGCGATACGCACGGTCATCGCATCGTGGGCGGCTCCGTACGCCGCCCCCAGGGCGCCCGAGGCGAGGACAAAAAGCGAGTAGCGCCAGCGAATCGCTTCACATGGTCGCAGCCACCATTCGGTGCCCGAGACGGCTGCGAGGACGGTCACGAGGGCAAGGACGCGGTGGGGGAACGTGATGTCAAGCACGACCCTCAGACGGAGCGGGCACCGGGTGTCTTCCGCGATTCGACCCGTGGTCACCTGAAAACGCGGGAGCCAAGGAG
>CAJXRJ010000712.1 GCA_913058555.1 uncultured bacterium | reverse complement strand
TACACACTGCATATCGTCGGCAGCGTCAGATGTGTATAAGAGACAGGGTCATGAAGGGCTCCGTGAAGGTCACCGACGTTGGCCTCGCCATGGCCGACGGCCGCATGGGCGAGCGCGTTCGCGTCCAACTACGTTCCACAGGCCGAGAGCTCATCGCCCAAATCAACGGACCCCGCACCGCAGTGGTGAAGATCCAATGAGATCCCTACGCATACTCCTCATGGGCGCTCTGATGATCGCCCTCGCCCAGTCCGCCGATGCCCAGCGCCGCGGTTCGATCTACGACCCCGGTCGGGGACCTGTTTCCCCGATCGCGGACAAGACCGCCCACCGCGTGGGGGACTTGCTCACCGTTCTGATCCGCGAGAACCAGGATCTCAAGAACGAAGAGAAGACCGACCTCGCGAAAGACAGCACGCTCAACTACCAGCTGATCGACTTCAGCGTGAAGCCGGACGCGTTCAGCAACCTGCCGTCGATCCGCTCCCAGAAGAGCGACTCCTTCGGGGGCTCGGCCAACTACGAAAAGAGTGGTGAGTTCGAGGCGCGCCTGACCGCGATGGTCCTGGACGTCCTTCCGAACGGAAACATGGTCATCGAAGGGCGGCGTGAGATCCGCATCGATGAGGAGCGCAAGGTGCTCGAGTTCCGCGGCATCGTCCGCCGCTACGACGTCATGCGCAACAACACCGTCGAGTCGGAGCTCGTGGCCGACGCCTACGTGTCTTACCTCGGAAGCGGTCCCCTCACGAGGACCAGCCGCCGCCGTGGGGTCTCGAGTTGGCTCTACAACGCCCTCGATTGGATCTGGCCATTCTGATCCGCCGTTCGCGTCCTCGCCCCTCTGACTCGCACCCTCACCGATCCAGGTTCCACCGATGATCCTCAGCACACTCTCCCTGCTCGCTGCGCCCGTCTTCTTCGCGCAGTCCACGCCCGCCGGCGGCGGCCCACAGAAGCTCCCGCCCCGCTACACGGAGCCCAAGGTCCCGCCGCGTACGCAGCCATCGGCCCCGCCCCCAGGGCTCAACCAGGAAACCGGCGCGACGGCGCCCGGCGACGGCGTCCCCGCGGCGATCAACACGGGCGTGCCGGCGATCGAAGCCTCGACTCAGCCGACGGGTACCTCCACCGCGAGCTACAGCGTCGCGCCGAGGGTCACGCCCTTCTCACGCGTGGGCAAGAGTTTCTCCGACAAGGTGAGTTCGCCCATCCGGAGCCTCGTCGGCGTGCGCGGCATGGAAGAGAACCAGGTCTCGGGCTTTGGGCTCGTGACGGGTCTGGCTGGAACGGGAGATTCCGGTGCCCTCGCCACACAGCTCATGGCGAACACGCTCCTCGCGAAGAACATCAACATCCAGCCTGCGCTGCTCGCGACCGCCAACATCGCGGTCGTTCGGGTGGAGGCCATGATCCCCGCCGGCGCCAAGCCCGGGCAGAAGATCGACGTGCGAGTCTCCTCCATCGGCGACGCGGAGAGCCTCTACGGCGGTTCGCTGCTCATGGCCGAGCTCACCGACATCTCCGGCCAGCGCGTCTACGCGACGGCGTCGGGGCCGGTGACGACGGGCGGCTTCAGCGCGTCCGGCGACGCGGCGACCGCCACGAAGAATCACACCACGATGGCCAACCTTGCGGGCGGCGGCATTGTGCAGCGTGAGATCACCACCAGCGTCATCTCCGATCACGGGTTCATCTTCCTGGACGCGAAGAACGGCCAAGGCAGCTTCGGGAACACCGTGCGCATCTCAGAGGCCATCAACAAGCTCTACCCCGACGCAGCGACGGTCCTGCCCGACGGCAAGACGGTCAGGCTGCGTGTGATCGAGGGCGTCCCCGAGGACCAGATCGTGGCGTACCTCGACCGTGCCCTTTCCCAGGAAGTCGAAACCGACAACCTGGCGCGGGTCGTGATCAACGAGCGCACCGGCGTGATCGTCATGGGCGGGGACGTGCGGCTTCGGCCCGGGTTCATTCACCATGGCACGATCGTGGTGACCGTAGGCGAGACCCCCCAGGTGAGCCAGCCCGGCCCGTTCTCAGGCGGTGTCGCCACCGAGGTCCCGCGTACCACGCTCGACGTCGTCGAAGGCAATGGTCCAGGCGTCTTGCTCGGCGGCGCTAGCTCGCTCGAGGAAGTTGTCGAAGTGCTCAACGTCCTCGGCGCCACGCCGCGGGACATGATCGCCATCCTTGAGGCCATGCTTGACGGCGGCTTGCTGGTCGCCGAGCTGCGGAGGATCTGATGGACGGACTCAGCTTCAAGACCACCGGCGCGAGCCGGGTCACAGGCAACCTCACGAACGGCCGGATCTCACGGGTGGGGAACGGCAACGGCGAGTCTGAGCCCGCCGCCGTCGCCCGTGAGATGGAGTCGCTCTTTGCGACCTTGCTCGTGACGGAACTCCGCAAAGGCCTCGGCGAGGGCTTCTTCGGGTCCGGCCCGGGTGCGGACACATTCAACGGCTGGTTCGACGAGCAGATCGGCGCGTCCCTCGCGTCGCGCAGCTCCCTCGGGCTCGCGGACCAGATCCAGGATTCCATCACGCGCCAGCAGCAGGCACAGGCCGCCCAGATTCTGCGTCAGCAGGGTGAGGGGGAGGCCCCGTGAGCTCCTCGGTTCAAACCCACGAAGCGCGTTATGCCGGACGGCTGTTGGCTGCCGTGCGCGACGAAACCGCCGCGCACCTGCGATTGATCGATCTGCTCAGGAGCCAAGAAGCCAACGTGACGCGTCCGGGAAACGACGCCTTCCGCGCGGCCACTGACGGTCTGCAAGCGGAGCTGGCCCGTGTGCCGCACCGGGCGAAGAAGCGGGCGCAGATCCTCAAGGACCTTGCGGGTGTCTTCGGGGTCTCCGTCAAGGCGCTGACCATCGGAAGCGCCGTCGAGCGTCTCGGGGACCGGGGCGTGGCCCTGGGCGCCGCGCGCACGGAGCTCCAGGCCGCTGCCATTGAGACCCGCCGACTGACCCTGCGGGTCGGCGCCCTCGTGCGCATGCATAGGGAAGTGACCCGGGACCTCCTTCAGGTGGTCCTCGGCGGCGACGAACAGCACGACGTGGCCGGCGGCGGCACCCTCATCGACGCGGAGATCTGACGGAACGCCATGAGTCTCAGTACCAACATCGGCCTGCGCGCGCTCCTCACGTCGCAGAACGCCCTCGACTCGATTGGCCACAACGTGGCCAACGCGAACACCGAGGGTTATAGCCGCCAGAACCTCCTGATCTCGAACTCGAGCCCCTTGAACCTGAGGGGGCTTCAGCTCGGCCATGGCGTCCAGGCCGACGCGGTTGTGCGCTCGGTGGATCAGCTCTTGAACAGTCGGATCATCCGGCAGACGTCCACCCTGGCGCGGCTCGATTCGCAGCTCGTCGAGATGCAGAGCGTCGAAGCCCTGCTGAACGAGCCCGGAACCGACGGCTTTGGCAGCCTCATGGACTCGATCTTCTCGAGCATGTCGGCGCTTTCCTCCAACACGGAGGACATCGTCAACCGGACCGGCGTCATCCAGTCGACGGACAACCTGATCAACCGCTTCCACCAGGTGGCGGGCGAGGTCACGCAGCTCCAGCGGGATGCCCAGATCAAGGCGCGCGCCATCGCGTCGGACGTCAATGTGCTCGCAGAGCGGATCGTCGGCCTCAACTCTGAGATCACGCAAATCGAAGCCGTTGGGGGCACCGTGGCCAACGACCTGCGGGACCAGCGGGACCTGGCCTTGCGGAACCTGAGCCAGCGCGTGGACCTGACGGTGCGCGAGAACACCCAGGGCGCCGTGCAGGTGCAGGTGGACGGGCAGCTCCTCGTGGGCGCCTCTCGTGTTCACAAGATGGGGGTCGTCACCAACGCGGAC
>CAJXRJ010000711.1 GCA_913058555.1 uncultured bacterium | reverse complement strand
GAGATCATGCCTAGTCTCGTGGGCTCGGAGATGTGTATAAGAGACAGGTTGACCATGTCCTCGAAACCCACGAACGCGTAGAACGCGAGGAACGCGGCCCCGACAACGGAGAACGCGACCTCGTTCCCGGGCAGCGTCAGCGCCTCGCTCGCACGTGCACCGATCTCCGGGAGATGGTCCGCCGTCGCGACGAAGACCCATACGAGCCCAAGCAGCTCGACGATCGTGATGGTGACCGCCACGAACGCCGAGGCCTTCATTCCCCACGCCGCGACCACCCCGAGCGTGACCAGGAGGCCCACAACGCTGGCTCCGTGCGGCACGGGCGCAACGTCACTGAGAAAGCGCGCGAACGCGTTGGCGAGCGTCGCGGCGGAGACCACGCCGGTGGCGATCACGAACCACCCGACGATCGACCCGAAGGAGCGGCGGCCGAACCCCTCTTCGACGTAGCGTGCCTCGCCTGCGCTCACTGGAAAGCGCGCCGACAACGCTCCGAAGCTGATGGAGCTCACGCACGCGACAAGTCCTGCGACCAGGAACGCAATCGGCGTCCAAAGCCCAGCTTTGCCCGCCACCTCGCCCAGAAGCGCGTAGTACCCGGCGCCCACCATCGTTCCGACGCCGTAGGCGACAAACACGGGCAACGAGAGACTGCGCTCAAGGCGCGGCTCCGAGCTGGTAGGGGGCGGCTCCACCCTCGGGAGGGTAGCGATTGTAGGACGTACGCGAATCTAGCCGAAGTGCGTACTGCTCGCGACAGGGCCCGGCGCCATGAGCCTGATCATCGATCTGATGGCTGGTCAGGCAGGTTCTCGCGCAGGATCGGGGTCAGTTCAAAGCGGGAGGTCATCCGCCACTCGTTCAGCAGCGTCGTGGAGTCTCCCTTGGAGTAGCGCTTGAGCTTGTGCGCGTACAGCCAGAGCACTCCGTCCACTTCCTCCACGGTCGTCACCTGGAACTCCTCCCACTTGTAGTCGTAGTAGGTGACCGTGGCGCTCGTTCTCGAGTTGACGTCCAGGTAAGCACTCCTCGACTCGTGTTCGGTCACTTGAGCATCGATCACGAGCCGCTCCCAACCCTTGATCTTGTTCTTCTTCTGCTTGAGCGTCGCGGCGGCCACCTTGAGCAGCTTCGGGTCGGTCGATTTTGCCTCCGGCAGGCGGACCGCCTCGAGGGAGGCGTGGGCCAGCTCCTTGAGCCGCACGATACCCGCCTCCACCTTCTTGGCTTGGGCCTCCCTGTCGGGGGCATCCTTGCGGCCGAAGATCTCATCCACGACGGTCGCCATGGCCACGGCGTGCTCTGCCTCACGCAGCCGTCGCATGTTCCCGTCAAAGCTGCCTTTGCCGAGGATGCGTTGGAGGATCTTGTTCTCGTCGTCCAGGTCGATCTCCAGGATGAAGTCCGCCGTGCGCCCGCTTTGCTCGGCGGCGAAATCCAGGCCGAAGCGAATCTGATCTTGGGACTTGGTGGCGGCACTTTCCCAATCCATCAGGAGCTGAAGCGCGTGGCCCATGCCTCCTTCGCCCTGGAGGATGATGTTGGCACTGCTGGCTTGGATGAGCGCACGGTCAGCCGGAAACACCTCGCTGCGCAGACGCGCCAGATCCCGAGCCCAAGCGCGCAACTCAGCCTCGGCGTAGGGTTCCGCTGGCGCGGAAGGCATCTTCTCCCGGTCGTACTTTGCCTTGAGCGAGTCGCGCAGCTGGCGCAGCTTCGGGGCCGCGGCCTTGTCCGCCTCGATGCGATCGATTCCGCCTTGAATCAGCGCCTCGAAAGTCGCGAGGTTGCCGGCCACAAGCTTGACCTGCTCATGGCTTGCGGGGAACGCCGCCAGCTTGGTTCGATGGGCCTTGATCTCGCGCTGGAGGCCGTTCACCCGATTCGAGTCGAGAAAGCTCTTGAGCGGGAGGATCTTCGCGTTTTCAAAGTCGCGAATGATCGACTGGTTGAGGTTAGAGAGTTTCGCCTGGTCGACTGTCGGCGCCGGCGTAGGGCTCGGCTGGGGGGCAGGACCTGGGGGTGGCTTTGGGCCGGGATTCGGACTGGGCTTCGGATTGGGCTTCGGGCCCGCCTTCTTGGCCTCAATCTTCGCGAGCACCGCATCGTGACGTGCCTTCGCGGCTTTCCATTCGTCCGTGCCTTGCTTCACCACGGCGTTGAGGCGCTTGCCCGCCCAGGCGAGCTTCGTGATGAGCTTGTCTGCCGCGGCGACATCGCCCGACGAAAGGGCTGCCTCCTCCGCTTCGACCGATGCGATCCGGGCGGCCGCCTTGGCGACCAGGGGATCCCCCTGCGCCACTGGTTTGGCGTGCGCTGCGGAACAGAACGACAGGGCGAGAACGACGAGCAGGAAGAGGAGAGAGCGCACTTGTTTGGGGGTCGGCAGGGAGGAAGGACGCTGTCA
This sequence comes from uncultured bacterium, assembly GCA_913058555.1. Lineage (GTDB taxonomy): Bacteria > Planctomycetota > UBA1135 > UBA1135 > Saltatorellus. Next base: position 1,461 of record CAJXRJ010000711.1, on the reverse strand, counting down.
CCAGCTCCTACGAGCCTGCGCGATGGGCACGACTCGCCACCGAGATTCGTTAGAAAGCCGGCCTCCCGCCCAAGGCCCTTGGCGCGGCCGGCCAGGCCCGGCATCTGGCGCTCCCCCATCAGGGGGCAGCAGCAAGGGGCAACGCCCCTTCTTAGCTACTTCCTTCCGGACGCTGCCCGGCCGGGGAAGGTCAGCAGGAACTGCTGGTCGGGCTCGGTGAGCCAACGATCGAGCACCGGCGAGTAGCTCTTGGCCTGCACGGTGCCGTTGGGGCGGAATTCGTAGAGCCGCAGGTAACCGTCTCCGCCTTCGTGCCACGTCTGGTAGTTGCAGAGCATCTGGTGAACCGAGTTGCCATGTTCTCCGGTGCTCTCCAGCCACGCCTGGCCGTCATTGAGCACGTGGCCGTTGAGGGTCATGATGAACCCCGCGTGCTTCGACACCAGCTTCTCCCATAGCTCCTGCCCGTCATGGGTCCCCCCCTCGAGCTTGGCCATGCCATAGCTATGCGGGTTCCAGGTCTGTGACTTTCCGCGCGTCTGCCAGTCGTACCTCGTTTCATCCGAGAACATGTAGGCATGGGTCACGAGGATGACCTCGTGGCCTGGATGTCGGGCGACCACATCGTTGGCCCAGGCCACGCAGGACGTACGCGGCCCCCATTCGAGCGCGAGTACCAGGAAGCGCCGGAGAGAATCACCGCTACCGGCGGTGAACACGTGATAGCTCGAGTCCAGCTTGCCCTCCTCGTGCGTGCCCCCAAAGGTGGGCCAGCCCCCGAAGCTCTCGATGGGGAACGTATCGTTCAGCAGCGTGTCACGGTTCGAAGCGTTTCCACCCGGGCCGTAATCGTGGTTCCCGGGCGCAAGGGCATACGGGATTCCGGCGTCGTGCAGGACATCGATGGCCGTCTTCGCGTTGGCCCATTGCTCAGGGCTATTCCGGTTCGTGATGTCGCCCAGGTGCAACACGTAGCGGATATCGAGCGCGTCCGTGTTCTCCGTGATCCATTGGGTCTGTGCGATGAAATGCTGGGGGTAGCGCTCGGCGTAGACCTGGGTGTCGGGCAGGACAGCGATCGTGAATGAGCCCTCAATGAACGGCGACGGCGCAGGCGCAGCCCACGGTGGGCTCGGGGTGGCCTCGGGGGCGCGGCCCGTTCGAACCAGCCCAACGTAGCCGTGAAGGCCTTTGAACCACCGCCGCGAGAGCTCCCGGAAGTCAGAGGGCGCCGCCTGGAACGTCGCGCCGTCCTCGGTCATGCCATCGAGCTTGTCGAAGTGCAGGGCCGCGAGCACGAAACGGCCCTTGCCGTGGGACCCTTCGAGCACGGCTGGCCGGCGACGGCCGACGGAATCTCCAGCGAGGACGCGCATGCCTTCGAATGTGTCGAATGCCTCCCAAGCCCCTACCCGGTGACTGTCTCTTATACACATCTGACGCTGCCGACGATATGCAGTG
>CAJXRJ010000710.1 GCA_913058555.1 uncultured bacterium | reverse complement strand
ACACTGCATATCGTCGGCAGCGTCAGATGTGTATAAGAGACAGGCCCGGGACCGTGCCGTTGGGCACGCTCAGGGCGCCGAGGTCTAGCCCGAGGGACATGACCCCATCGGGGCTCGACATCAGGATCTGCGAGGGGTCGTCAAAGCGCCCGACCGCTCCGGTGAGGCAGAAGTAGATCCCACCTGGGACGGGCGTCGGCGGGCCAAACGTGCGCGCCGCCACAGCGATGCCGAATTGCCCCGGAGGCAGTCCTTGGGCGCGCAGCGTGATGTTGTTCTCAAGGACCGACGCGGAGCCGATCGCCGCAAGCGGGCTGGTGAGATCGAAACAGAACGCGGAACCGATCGCCTGCAGACCTGTGTTTTCGTAGGCGAAGACCGCGTCAAGGTCGGAGTCAATCTCCACCAGATCGCCGTCGCCATCCCCGTCGAGGTCCGCAAGGCGCAGGGGCAAGGCCAACCGATTCGCCGCCAGCGGGAACGCATCACCGAGGGATCCCGGAGCGTCCTGCACCGCCAGGCGCACGTCCCCAGAGCGAGAGATCGCCACGTCCTGATCTCCGTCCCCGTCGAAGTCCACGGCCTGGAAGTCCAAGAAGAGGTCCCGGGCCATGAGCGTCACCACGGACTCGAACTGGAGGTTCCCGGATCGGCGCCAGTAGGCCAAGCCGAGGGCCGGATCTTCGAGGAGCAGGTCGTCCATCCCGTCCCCGTCGTAGTCCACCACCTGCAGCTCGTAGCCATCCACGAGCCCGGTGACCGCCACCGGCGGCTCAAAAGCCCCCAGCCCGAATCCCGGCAAGATCGTGACCTCGTATAGCCCGCTGCTGAAGAGCCGTGCAAAAGCGAGGTCGATCCGCCCGTCCCCGTTGAAGTCCCCGGTGTCCACTTGCCTGGCCGCGATGGATGAGCCGAAAGGACTCGTGACGCGGAAGGGCGTGCCGAGTCCAAGGTTCGTGAAGAGGGTTGGAGCCACCCCGACCTGCCCGGCCACGGGAACGGTGAGCAGGATGTCCCCATCCGCATCGCCGTCGAAGTCACGCGCGATGAGTTCGGCGTTTCCAGCTGCGAACGGCAGCACCTCACCCGGCCCTTCGACGAAGCCCTGGGCACCGTCGTTGAGCCAGACCGAGAAACCGCGCGTGAGCTGGGCAATGTCCACTTCGTAGAGGACCAGATCCATGTCCCCATCGCCGTCGAAGTCGACCACCTCGACCGAGCGAACGTCCCGGGCGGTGTCGATGAGCACTGCGGGCCGCTCCGTAACGCCCGGCGCCACGCTTTCGATCCAAGCCACCTTGCCCCCGGCCAGCACGACGACGTCGTCATCGCCATCCGCGTCAAGGTCCCGACCGAGCAGGCTGGAAAGCCCCCCTACCACCGGAGGCGCAAGGGACCGGGGCGCGTCGAAGTACGCGGACGCGGCGCTGCCGTTGCCAAGCAACCAGTTGAGCTCCCCCGTGAAATCCGCCCGAAGGAGATCCCCCAGTCCGTCACCGTTCAGGTCTCCGGAGACGTAGAAGCCGTCTCCGATCCCCGTGTCGAGGCTGCGCTGGAACGTGCCGGGTGACGTCTGGAGGTAGGCGATGGACGTGACCGGGCCGAAGAGCGGCCCCTCGAACTGGAGCACGTCGACGTCCCCGTCTCCGTCGAGGTCCGGCAGAAGTGGCGCCAGCGTCCCTGAGAAGCCGGCACCGCTACCGAGCAAGACCCCGTCCGCAAACGCGCCGGCCCCGAGCCCCCTGAAGAACGACCGCTCCCCTGGACCGACGCCGGCGAACAGGTCCACCGCTCCGTCTCCGTCGACATCGGCGGCCCCTTGGAACTGGCTCGGCGTTTGGCCGCCCACGGTCTGGAGAGGATCGAAACCTGTGAACCCACCTGCGCCGGCACTGAAGGCCACGCGCAATTGACTCCCAACCGTCAGGATCAGATCCACGAGACCATCCCCGTTGATGTCGGCCGCGTCGACGCCCGAGGCGTTGCTGCTCACGGGCACGAACTGTGGAAAGAAGCCCTGGGTGTCCCCGAGGAAAACGCCCACGTCTCGGATGCCCCCGCTCTGGATTCGCAGGATCACAAGATCCGCGAGACCATCCCCGGAGACGTCCTCGAGGAGTAAGTCCCGAACGAACTCCGCTGAGCCGAGAACCTGCGCGACCGAGAAGTTCCCGGCGCCGTCGTTCTCCATTCGCAGGTAACGGTCACCGGTTACTGCGACGATGTCGATATCGCCATCCCCCTCCAGGTCCCCCACGGCGAAGCGGGCGACCGGGCCGGACCCCGGCGAGGTCGACGTCGGGCTAGCAAAGTCCCCGGTGCCGCTTCCGATCGCAACGGACACGCCTGGCCGCCCGCTCGAGAGGAAGAGCGCATCGAGGGCGCCGTCGCCGTTTACGTCGACTAGCTCGGGGCTCGTCGCGACGCCGAGCACCTCGGTGAGGGGCCTTCGCCCCTCGAGCTGGAACTGCGGTGCAGCGACGGAGGTACCAGCGAGCCAAGAGATCGACACCGCGGCCGGGAGGAACCAGCGCTGGGGTCGAGTGGTGGAAGTGAGTCGGAGCATGGTGAGGGGCCCCGGGAGGGGCCACCGAAGAGGTTGCGAGTGCGAACTGAGGCTCGAATGTACTTGCGACTAGCCCTCCGCGGGTTTCGATCCGGCGCCCGTGGGCCCGACCCCGTTAATTTCGTACCCGATCGGTTCGCGACCGCCCAGGAATGGGGCGCCTGCCTGGGTTGCTGGCCCTTCCAAATGCGGCCATGGGCCAATCGATGAAGCTGCGGTACCTTGGGGTCGATGTTCCTCACTGCGCTTCTGCTTCAAACGGCCACCCTCGCCCCCATCGACGTGTCCGCGGTCTGCAGCCGCTTCAGTCACTACGACCAGGATGGCGACGGCCAGGTGGAGATCGCCGCCCTGTCCGATATCGGCCCGGCCCGCGCCGCCGAGCCGGGTCCGAAGTACGGCCGGGCCGGACGTGTCCTCATCATGGTGGAGGGCCGCATCCTGGAACCCCTCGACGCGCCCCAAGGGAAAGAGGCTGCCAGCCTCGAGGGGCGGGTGCAGCGGCTCACAGCCGACCTCAGCGAAGAAGGCTACGAGGCTCACCTGCTGCGCATCGACTTCGCCCATTCGGACAGCCACCAAGATGGCCGCTACGTCCTCGCCCTCCGGGAGGTCCTGCGGGCCTTCCACGGGGACGGGAAGCTCCAGGGAGTGCTCTTGATCGGACACTTCCCCGACGCTTACCTCGTGCGGACGTGCAACTGGCGCCGCAAGGGCAACATCACGCTCCGCAAGGGCCAGGAGAACGAGGCCAAGCACCAGGGAGTCCACTACCTCCGCCGAATCCCCGAGCACGTTTCCCAGCGCGCGGACATCGTCCTCGCTGACCTCGATGGCCGGTGGGAAGACGTCTACGTCCAGGCCAAGACGAGTGTCGAAAGCACCGTCGCCGTGTTCGACGGCGCGATCCCAGGCTCCGGCGGACCGTGCATCGACCTGGAGCGCCGCCACCTGGAGTTCGAGGACTACTTCCACATCAGCGACGGCAAGCTGGAGCTCCGCGGGGCCGTCGGGCCGGACGGTGCGGCGGCCGGGCACGCACTGTTCCTCGATGATCGAAGCGCAGATCACGAGTGCAGCGCGACCGATCGCGGACGTCCCAACGCCATCGCCCGCCCGGACATTCGCGTCTCGCGCATCGATGCTTGGGGATCGGCACAGAGTCCCCGCGCGGAAGTCGTCGGCGCCGGCGGAGAGCGCCTGCTCGACGGGGACGGCAAGCCCCAGACCGTGACCTTCGAGAGCAAGGAGGACGTACCCCCTGTCTCTTATACACATCTCCGAGCCCACGAGACTAGGCATGATCTCG
>CAJXRJ010000709.1 GCA_913058555.1 uncultured bacterium | reverse complement strand
CACGTTCGGATCTGTGGGAGCCCCGGGGAGGTAACGACCCGGGGCCACCCGGCGCGGAAATCGCCCGCTCTTCACGACTCTCACGGTGCGCAGCAGCACGCTTGGTGGGCCGAGGTGGAGGGTGTTGCCGTAGAATTGGCCCGCAGGCCCCTCTGCGCCTCGTCACGAGTACCCCTTTGGAGTTCCTATCCGCTGCAGCGTTAGAACTGGATCTCGTTGACCTGCCCGCCCTGCAACTCGAGCGGGACCCGGCGAAGTTCAGACCCGCCCTTGAAGAGCACCAAAGTCGCCGCCGAATCGTCCGTTTGCACGAGCGGTGAAGCGCCCTCAGAAAACGAGATGGCCTGGCTGCCCAGGGTAATACTCCCGGACAGGAAGGACAGGTTGAGCCGTTGGCCCTTCGCGTCCAGGATTTCGAAAGCATCCGCCAACTCGGCGTCTGTTGAGAGGGTGACCCGGAGGTGGCACATTTCGGAGACCACGAATTCTAGGTCTCCAAAGTCTTCAGCTTGATCGAGAGCGATGGTCTGCGCGGCGCCGATTCCTTCACCGTTCAGGAGCAGCGAGGTCCCCCTCACCGCTAGCTCCTCGAAGACAAAGCGCCCCTGGGAGTCGGTTGCAGCGCCGAATTCCTGGTCCGCGCTGCGATGGCCCGGTCGTTCACCCGGGCGAGGAATGGAACGATGCACGCGAATGAATGCGGTGGTCACCGGCTTGCCAGAGCGGAAGATGACACGCCCGCAGACTCTGGCCCGTTCTTCCGAGCCAGAGAACTGCAGGCGGACGCGATTCGATCCTGCAGGCACTCTTTCCATCCGAACGCTCTCGAGCGTCACAGGGTGCAGCGCGTGCAGTGAGTAGACGTGATCGAGCAGACCCGACAATTCGAACTGGCCGTTCTCGTCGGTCCGAGTTTGGATTCCCGGGCTAGCCCGCCCTGCGATCAGGTCTTCGACATTCGTGGTCGTGAGCATGGACACGTCACCAAACTCGCGCGTTTCCATTCCGAAGAACTCCGCGTCGAAGCTCCATACCGGAGCATTCGCCAGCGGTGCGCCATCCACGTCCAACACTGTTCCCATGATGACCTTGGGCGGTCCGCCGAGCACCAAGAGCAGTCTTTGGCGCTCCCCTTCGGACAGCTCGGCTATGTCCAATGACGCGGGAAGGGAGCCCCGCGCCACAGCGGTCACACGATCCCTCGTCTCTGAAGTCTTTGGATCGAGGACGAATTCACCGAGAGCGTTGGTGCGCGTCACGGTTCCGCCCAAGGATACTCTAGCGCCCTCACTGGGGTTTCCGCGCTCATCAAGGACCACGCCGCTGATCATGTCCGCGCCCTGTTGGAAGCGGCGCAACTCCACTTGCAGGTCATGCTTGGATTCAGGGGGGAGCACAAATTCGTGATCCATGAATCCACGGGCTGTCACGGTGACCCGATGGTCTTCCTGCGATCCGAAGGACCCCAGGTCAAAATGACCGTCGGCGTCGGAACGCCCGGAAGCAATAGGAGCCAGGCCTCCGAAGAGGCCAAGACGAAGGCGCCCGACCATTGCTTCCGACAGGAACACTTTGACCTGGGCCTCGGACACGCTCAGCCCCTCGGTGTCCACAACCCTCCCTGCGTAGCTCTGCTCCGGCCCGACGACGATGACGGGGGGCTCTGGGGGCAGTTCCCCACTGATTCCCGGTGCGATGAGAGTGGCGAAGCCCCTGCCGCTGGCCTTGAGGCGCCCACGGACGGGGCGCAGCTCCATCTCGTATTCACCATTGGCATCGCAGCGAGCCGTGCGCTCATCCACCCCAGCCTCCGACTCATCGAGTGTAGTCGCCTCGAAAACCACATCCAGTCCCCCAATGCGGTTCCCGTCGATGTCCTCGACCCGACCGACAAAGGTCTCCGGTTCCACAGGGGAGGCGACGACCGTCAGGGAATCTGCGGGGGCGGTGTCTGGAACAATGGCCCGGGTGCGAACGGTCTCGGTGACAGAAGGCCGTTCGGCGGAGGGCGGTGGAGAGGCAGCCCGAACGCCCTCTCCGTCAGCCACAACCAGCTGAAGACCCGGGTCTGCAGGTTCGTTGGCCACTCGGTGCGCGGTCACTGCCAAGAGAGCGAGTACAGCGGCCGTGCCGCCTAGCTTCCATATGGTTCCCATGAGGAGTCCTCCAGATCCAAGGGTGCCCAACAAGGCACCGCCCTTTGCCCGCTCGGCAAGGGGAGCGAAGACCGCGACCCAGGCGGAATGCCCGCCATAGGCCTGATCCAGGGAGACCCGCAGACGTGCGAGCCCCCGTTCGACACGCGTATGCACCGTCTTCACAGGCACGCCCATGCGCCGCGCGACATCGCGCGCGGGGAGTTCCTCGAGGAAGCGTAAGGTGATGGTTGTGCGGTAGGGCTCGTCCAAGCGACGCACGGCCTCCACGACTCCCCGCTGGGTCTCGAGAAGCGCCACCGTTTCGGTGGCAGAGCGCTCGTCGATGGCGCCGGCCGCGGCTTGTGCCTCGTGATCCGCCCGCCGCATGCGGGATCGCTGCGCCTGCCGCAGCGCATTGCGCAGAACCGAACCGAGCCATCCCCGGCTGGCGCCAGGTTGTTTCTGATGGGCCGCCACCAGGGCTTGCTGAGCTGCGTCTTCGGCCACGCCTGGATCGGCGACCAGACTCTTGGCCAGACGCCGCAGCCAAGCGCTCTGCTCCAAGAGTTCCTCGGTCTGGGTCTGGTCGGTCGGATGCATGGGGCTCGCTGTAGGAATGCCGCTCCCTTCGAAAGTACCTCAACTTTCTGCGAACTTCGAAAACAGCTGCAGGGCTCCTCCCGCGGTGCTCCCGTCGTCGCCTGTTACGGATCGAGCGTAACCCTTCCGCGCGCCCCGTGTTGCACGCGATCTAGACTCGGTCGATCATGAGCGAGGTCGAATGAGGAAGGCGGCAAGGGCCAGCGTAGTTTGCCCGAACGGCGAGTGCGAGCAGCACGGTCGGCACGACTCGGGCAACGTCGTCCTGCACGGCTTCTCCAAGGTCAAGGGCGGAAGGTGCCGTCGATACCGCTGCACGGCATGCGGGAAGACCTTCGGCATTCGGACGGGAACGCCCTATCAACGCCTCCAGCACGCCATGGTCCGGTTCGACCGCGTCGCCGCTCTGAGCGTCGAGGGCGTCAACAAGTCGGCCATCGCACGTCTAGAGGGCCTCTCTTGGAACACGGTCGCTCGCTGGCTGGAGTTGGCCGCGGCACTCGCGCGCCGATTCAACACGAAGCACCTGCGCGGACACGAACTCGTCGAGCTCCAACTCGATGAGCTGAACACGTTCCTGCAGAGCCGCAAGCAGCAGGCCTGGGTCTTCGCGGGCATCGACGTCTGGTCGCGGCTCTGGCCTGCAACGCTCGTTGGCTCCCGCACGTATCGCAACACCAGGCGATTCGTACGAAGGGTCGCTGACGCCAGCCACAGTGGGGGAACGCCGCTGATCACGACCGACGGCTTCAGGTTCTACACGCCCACCATTCGTCGCGTCTTCGGCTTCGGGTGTGTGCTCGCGCAGGTGATCAAGAAGATCAGGCGCAACCGCGTCGTGCGGGTAGGCACGAAGCTGGTCGTGGGTTCGGAGTGGCGGCTCGCCGATGCGCTGGCGGAGTCCGAGGATTCAACGAAGCTCAACACTTCGTTCATCGAGCGGTTGAACCTCACGATCCGTCAGGGTTGCGCGTATCTGCGCCGTCGGTCCCCGTGCCACGCGCGGAAGAAGCGCACGCTGGATGGGTGCTCCCGTCGTCGCCTGTTACGGATCGAGCGTAACCCGTCCCCGCGCCCCGTGTTGCACGCAATCTAGACTCGGTCGATCATGAGCGAGGTGATATGAGGAAAGCGACGCGAG
>CAJXRJ010000708.1 GCA_913058555.1 uncultured bacterium | reverse complement strand
CTGCATATCGTCGGCAGCGTCAGATGTGTATAAGAGACAGCCCCAAGGTCGCCATCCCCACCCGCGGCCACGCACACGACGTCCTTCGGCTCCGCCCCGCGTCCTCCCCACACGGCTTCATCGGATCCGGAAGGCCCCGTTTCCACGTGGCGCCAATGGAACGCCCCCCACCGACGCTCCTGGGTCTTCACCAACACCCCGTCCATCAGCTCGGCCCAAGCCGACCGAAGGTACCCGAGGCAATCCCCCGGGGACGGCTCGGCCCGCGCACCGGGCAGATGCCCGTGGGAAGAGCCCCCGAAGGGTCCCACGCTGGGGGCACCAGAAGAGGCATCAGCGGCAACACGGGGAGAGGCACTCGTCAGGCCACGTTCCGCGAGGCGAGCGGCGGCGTGTACGTCTCGGTCGCAGGGCAGGAGTCGATGATCGAACTCAAGCCAAAGGCATCCGATGAGCTCCGATGACCGGTCGAATAGCGGTTCACAGATCACGGCCATTGGCCCGGGAGCGCCGCGGGATTCACCGGCAGGCCCCGGCCCCGAATCCACCCCGGGGCCTGCCCCCACTCCGGAACATAGCCGCCCGGTCGACCGCTGGACGATCGCGCATGCCCGGCGGCCGGCACCCACCATGACGTGCTCCGGGGTCCCGGGCTCAGATGCCGCGAACTGCCGCGATCGCTCCCATGCTTTTACTTGGTCACGGAGCGCCGGGGCAACGTCCGCCCTGACGACCCGCAACCCCCGCGCCCCATCAAAGACACGCACGATCATGGCGCGCGCGGAAAGGTCGCGCCGTGGGATCTCGGTACTCCCGACGTCGAGGTTGCTTCCTTCGACTCCGAACCCTCCCCCAGGAATCGCCTTCACCGCCCCCACGCTCTCCACAATGCGAGTCCAACGCTCGGGCACCTCTCCGCCGAATGGGTCCGAATCAGAGACCCAACCAGGGATGACATCCGTCGCACCATCGAACCAGCTCGCCATCGCCGCATAGGCACGAGCACGACCGTCCTCACCCAATCTCAAGGGAGAAGGCGCGGCCGACGAGGTGCGCGGCTTGGGGCCCTTGTCCCAGCCAAGGGCCCGAACGATCTCCATCGCCTGGACCAACGCCCCACAGTCCAGGTGCAAGGCCATGGTGTCCCCAAGGATGCCGTCCAAGAGCAGACGCGCCTCCCCGTCACCGCGCGGCCGCGCACGCTCGGCGATGCGCCGTAGCGACTCCAAGAAGGGCCCATGGGCGCCATCGAGAATCCAAGTCACCCGCGCACGCCAATGGAGATGGCGCAACTCCTCGATTCCACCTGGGACTGCGGCTGCGTACTCCCCGTGGGCGTGGAGGATCCTCTCCAGATCGGGGGCCCCATCGGATGCAGCTGGGACGGGCACCTCAAGCCCGATGCGAGCACGCCCCTTCTCATCGAGGACCTTGAGCAAAGCCGCCCAAGTATCCGTGTACGACGCCTTCGGGGCCGGGAACCTGAGGAAAGACGGCCCTCGGGCGTGGGCCCTCGACAAGTGAGCGAGGAGATCAGAGAGCCGATCCCCCAGGCGACGCCTTCGATGGGACTGCAGCTCGTCGCGTGCACTATCCGACCGAACGGCTGCCGAAGGAGAGCGCCCTTCCCGCGTATTGGCGAGCAAGAGCCGAATCGCGGTCGTGACACGCCGGGCAGACGCCATACGCCCAGGGTTGCAGTCCCCGAGCAACAACTCGAGGGTGTCTTGGAACTCGACCTCCGTCATGACCCCTGCCCACCGCGCGGTGCGCCGCCAACGCCATATCCGGTGGGAGAATCGAACCCATCTGGACCCGGCCCCGCCATGGCGCTGCGCCGGCGAGACAGCGGGGTCACATACCCAGGCCAAGCCTCTTCCATGCACGCCAAGAATCGGGCGATCCTCTGCACCTCCCCGCGCGCTGGCCTTTGAATGTCCAACGGACGGCCCGTCGGCTTTGGCCCGTCGAGGCGGCGGCGCAGCGCCGCCCGAAGGGCCCCGAGCGACGACGAACGGTCTTTGCCCAGGCCACCCGACCCAGCCTGATCAAGGGCCTCCCCAAAGCGCCCTTTGACCACAAGCTGCGCGAGCTCGATGCGCTCCAAGGACGCCAGCGGAATCAGCCCCGGGCCAACGGAGTCCGAGAGGCCGTGCGTACCGAGGTCTGCTACGTCCGCCTGATCTCGGCCGCCGATCACGAGCCGGCACTCCAGCGCGGCGATCGAAGACTCCACGCCAGGGTCCAAGGCCAAAGCAAGGCCCATGAGACCCCAGAGCGCTTCCTCCACCGGCGGCGTTCGAAAGCCAACGGGGATCGGTGGAGCCGCACCGCAGATCGCGTCAAGAACATCGCCGGGATCCACGCGCCGCCGCGGCAAGTCGTGCGGGCTCCTGTTGGCTGTGTCCCAATGCGTCGTATCAACTTGCCTCCCTCCGTCGGCACGTGGACCAAACAGTCGTTCGCTTATGGGCCGCGTGGCCTCCCGCAGGAGCAACTCCCGGAGCTGATCCCGGCCTGGGTCGTTGGGATCGATGCGCGAGTCGTCACGCGGCACCCCGTGATACTCGACGTCTCCACCCCCGGGCGTACATGGCATGACGAGGTCCAACGCCGCCGCCCGCAGGTCCTCTCCCGGATCCACCAACGGCCCCATCGCCGGGCCATGACCCTCGCCGCTCCCCCGGCGAGGCGCCACCCTTCGGATCTCGAACCGAAGCGCCGCCCGTAGGGCCTTGGCCCGTTCGAGCCGCTCAAGCGTCTCGAGTTCCCGGTAGACCTCGTCGAGCATGGGCCCCGATGGCCCTGCGTTCGTTGCATCCACCGCGGTTGGCTCGCGGGTCGCGGATCCCGCGGCGACGACTCCAGGAAATTGGGTCGCGGCGCCGCCTCGCTCCGCACCGCCAGAACCGGCCCCGTCTGACAGCAGCCCACGTCCCTCCCCAAGTCGTGGCCCGGTCCTCTCGGCGAGCAACCATGAGTCGCTCAGCCATTGCCTTGCCCCGGGGCGGCCCATCCCAAGCTCGGCGAGGATCGCCGCCTGCAGGTGGAACATCGAGATCCCTAGGTGGCTCATGGCTTGCTCTCCTTGAGCTTGGACCCATCGGGGGCTTTCTCCGTTGGGGTGCCCACTCCTTCACGGCCCTGCTCTGATCCAGACTCGACGGTCCCAGTGACCATCGAATCAATGACCGCGTCGAGGGCACGCCGCGCCCTCCGGGCCAACTCGACGGAGGTCACCGACGCGCTCGCTGCCGCGGCATCCAGGTCGACCCGGTCGATGATCAGGGAGAAGAAGGCCGCCCGTTCGCCATCCGGTCGCTCGTTCAATGCGGAGCACGCCCGACGAAGGTCCATCGGGTCGAGGCCCAAGGGCCCGGCGAGTACGGCAAGGGCGTCCTTGGGGGCAGGCGGCTCTGCCGCATCAAGCTTGGCTCGCTCCGTCGCAAGGACCCCAAACAGCGCCTCTTCGACCCGCTCTTCGATCCAGCGAGGGGAATCCGCACCGTCCCCGGAAATGGCGCGGTGGGCGATGCAAGCGATCGCTCGCAGGTGCACTCGATCCCCGTCCGCCACCCGCCGCTGCTTTCGAATGACCTCGCCAACGAGCCGGCGCAGCCCGAGGGGGTCGCCGTCGACGATGCGCTCGAGGATGCCCTCGGGCGTGCGAGCAGAAAGGCGATCGCGCCAGTCAACGGGCGCCCGCCATCGGCCGGGGGTCTTGGCCGCGTCCCCTGTCCGTGCCGGGGAATTCAGCGCTGCGGGCGTCTTCGTGGTGGGAGCTTTCGTCATGGCAGGGGCGACAAAGGCATCGAGTCGAGTCGCCGTTCCAGGAGCTGTCTCTTATACACATCTCCGAGCCCACGAGACTAGGCATGATC
>CAJXRJ010000707.1 GCA_913058555.1 uncultured bacterium | reverse complement strand
GTTGCGAACAGCGGACTCCAAGGCGCGTTTTCCTCCGAAACCTATCCACCCCGCCCCCTCAGATGACCCGCCGCACGAAAAGAACACCCGATGGGCAGGACGCCGCCCGACTCCTGTGTTGCCTCCTCTGCTTGCCTCTCGCGTGGGCTTGCGGTCAGGACCGCGCCGCAACAATCATCGCCGAGGGAGACCAGGATCACGGCCTCTCATCCGCCCGCGGAGAGCCGCAGGTTGACCCGTACTTCATGGAAACATCCGCCCTATCCGGCACCATGGGGCCCAGGTCCATCACGCGCAACGTCCTCCAGGATCGCCATGGCGGCTTCTGGCTCGCAACCTGGAACGGGATACTGCGCTACGACGGCAAGACCTTCACGAACGTCACTAACAAAGAGGGACTGCGTCGCTACCGTGCGTTCTCCTTGCTCGAGGATCGACAGGGCGACATCTGGGTGGGCACCACAGGCGCAGGCGTTTACCGATTCGACGGCAACACGTATACGAACTTCACCACGGAGGACGGCCTCATTCACGACACCGTCCTGTCGATGCTCGAGGATCGCGAAGGCAACCTCTGGTTCGGCGGAATGGGGCTCACCAAGTATGACGGTACGAAGTTCACGACATTCACCGTAGAAGACGGCTTCACGGACTCGGACGTCAACTCAATAGCGCAGGCCCCCGGCGGCGCCATCTGGTTCGGTACGCGGGGCGCTCTCTTCCGCTACGACGGCGAGTCGTTCGTCAACTTCACCGAGCAGCAAGGGCTAGACATCGATGGTGCCAGCTACGTTCCGGCGCTGATCGACAGGAAGGGTCACGTTTGGTTCGGCGGTTCGGGCGGGCTCTACCACTATGACGGCAAGGAGGTACGTCACCCCTTCGAACACACCAGCTTCAGCTTGATGGAAGACTCGAAGGGCCATCTCTGGTTTAGCGGAGGCACCCTCGACGGCCCTGATCCAAAGCCCCATGTGAGCATCCTCAATCGCTTCGACCCGGGCGCCGGCGTCGACAATCTCGCGACCACCAGCCAACAGATCGCAGTCGACACAGGCATGATCTTCGAACTCACCGAGGACAACGACGGCAACATCTGGTTCGGCACCAGCGGAGGTTTGGCCCGTATCGATGGCGACACCGTTCAGTACTATTGATACTTCAGTGACCATGGAATTGGGGGTGAGCGCCCGCGCCGCCTGGACCTAGCGACGACATTGCGGCCCCTGGACTGAAGGCCACCAATACCGGCTTCAACTTCTAGCCGGCGCCCTGCGTTTCACGGCTGCCATTGGATCACGAGCGCGTCGGTGAAGTTGCTGCCTGCGATTCCGTTCCGTTGGTCGCGGTACCAGACCTGGAAGCCCCAGGTCGTGCCGGCCTGGGCGGCGATCGGGGATGCGGCTCCCGGCAGACCTGTCAGGTCGAGGTCGTAGGTTCGCTCGCCGTGCACGCTGACCCCTCCGAGGCTGCCCAGATCACGGCCGATGCTCCCGCTCAGGCAGAGCGTGCCGAATGAGCCGCCGGCGCCTGGCGTAACGCCGAGCTGAGTACCGCCGATCAGGAGGGCAGTCGCGTACGGCGGAAGCAGGGATGCAAAGAGGCGCGCGTCATCAGCGCTCACTGAGTCGTTTCCGGAACCCACCAGCTGCCCGCGGCGCCCGGCCACGTTCAGCACGGCGGGCCCACAGGTGCGGAATCCAAGGGGGCTCGCGAGCTCATACGCGAGGGTTCCGTCTTCGGCCCCAGCGAGCACGATCAGCTCGCCATCACCTGGCGCAAAGATGAGATCGGACACACGCGGGACCGACGCGAGCTCAGGAATCTGGTTCCAAGTAGCGCCGGCGTCGCGGCTCAGCGAGACCGTGGAAACAGCCGCCGGGTCGACGAAGCGTCGCGCGAACAGCATCGGGTTGTCCGTTCCCACCGCAAGGTCCGTGTGAATCCCCCACGGCGTGGCCTGCGTGAAGGTCTCAAGCCCATCGAAGGAGCTGAGAATTCTCGAGTTGCCCCACTCCGTGCCAGAGATAACGCGTCGCTCGAAGTTCCGGGACACCGCAATCTCGAAGGGCCTCGAGCCCCCAAACACCTCGACGTGGGTCGCCGCGAGATCGTCCGTCCGGCGGATGCTGGTCACGTCGATCGACTGGTTTGAGTCGCGCTCGGCCGACATCACGAGACGCAGCGGCTGGGTGCCACCCACGAACTGCAGGTTCATAAGCTCTCCTGGCTCCGATGGTGTACCCACCATCCGGGGGATCCAATTCGCTCCCGCGTCCGTACTGACGAGGAGTCGTGAAAGCTCGACCTGGTCGAAGTTGATGAAGGCGAGTTCCTGGAGCGCGAGCACGATCGTGTTCGGGTCGTCCGGCGCGACGACGAGGTCGTTGACCGCCTCGAAGAACGGAGCGGTCGAAGGAATGCCCATGTCTGTCCAGCCGCCGGCGGACCGCCGATGAAGTGAGGGGGAGAGGTCGGTGTCGTAGCCACCGACGAAGAGCGCTCCGGTCGGACCAAAAGCGGCAACCTCGGCCCGAACGCCCGCCGGCCCCGGCAAAACGAACCAGGATGCGCCGCCATCAAAGGACTCGCTGAGGTGCTTCAGCGTCCGCGCCACGAGGTGCCCATGATCCTGGGGATCGATGTCGAGCTCCTCTGCGTAGAGCCGGCCACCGCCCGAGGAAACGAGCTCCGAGACCCCCATGGCGCCTCCGAGGGGAGTGGACGCGGCAGGCCTGCCGTCGGTCGATACCAAGCACAGCCCCCTCCCGGCTGCGCCGTGGATGGCGAATGATGTGACCCGTCTACCCTGGGCCTCAACGGAATGGCTTGCCCAAGTGACTCCGAGATCCCATGACTCGAGGAGCTCTCCCGTGCTGTCGACGGCGACGATGTGCTGGGGCCGTGCCGGATCGACCTCCATGAGGATGTCGCGCGCCGCACCCGTGACCGAGGTCCAGGACTGCCCATCGTCGTAGGAGGCCCAGATGTCCGTCTGCGCATGGACCGTGAGGAAAAGCACGCCACCGGACACGCACGCGTCCTCCGCGAACCCCACGGCCGGGGTCGTGGGCGTCGTCGCCCAGTTCTGCCCGCCGTCGCGTGTCACGAGCAGCCCCGAGTGGGAGCGGGCGACCGCAACCCGAGGGTCCGCACCGTCCACGTCATATATCAAAGGAAAGTCCGCCCGCCGCGCCGTCATGAACCAACTCCGTCCAGCGTCCCTCGAACGCCAGATCTCCGTCTGCGTCGGATCGTTAGGGTCGGTGCGCCGCACCCAAAGTTCGCCGCGGTGCTCGCACGGGACATAGGCCTGGGAACCCACGTCGCCTCCGAAAGGTGTGACTCGCGCGGTCCAGGTCATGCCCCCATCGCCAGTCACATGGACGGCCTGATCGCCGAAGGCGTACATCGTTCCCCCTGCATCGAGTCCCACCCCATAGAGGGCGTCCACCCCGGGCACTCCCACTTCGTGGAAGGTCAGCCCCCCGTCAGTCGAACGGAGCACCTGATCGGGCCGCCCCCAGGGCTGGCGGCTATCCAGGCCGACAACCACGGAGGGATCCGCGGCCGACGAAGTCACCTGGGTGGTCCAAAGGGGCGTTCGAGGCGAGAGGTGTCGTAGCTGCGCGGAAGCAGGCGCAGCGGACAGCAGAACGAGCAGCGTGGCGAAGAGGAGCTTCATGGGCGTAGCGGCGCGAGAACCGGAAAGAGCATGGGACGTCGCCCATGGAGTATCGCCGCCCATCCAAACCGGTTCGCCCGATCGCCAAAAGAAGTACGGAGCCAGGATCATTCTTTCGCTTTTGATGCTAGCGGTCGAGTCGCGGTCGCACGGGGCGGCAGCCCGCCCCGTGCGACTGCGACTCCTGTCTCTTATACAC
>CAJXRJ010000706.1 GCA_913058555.1 uncultured bacterium | reverse complement strand
ATCTACACACTGCATATCGTCGGCAGCGTCAGATGTGTATAAGAGACAGGACAGGAACCAGCCGGCCAGGATGAGAACGAGGATTCCGAAGACGATGCGCATGGTCATCCTTTAGCCCAACGAATGGGTCGCGGTCACGCCACCCCCGGCCGGTACTTCCGCCGGGGAGGCAAACTGCCGTGTCAGTCGGTCGCGGCGGCCAGGCGGCCGCCTTCTTGAATGGGGATCGTCCGCGTCGCGATCCGCGACGCTTCGCCGGGATCGTGGGTCACGTGGACCGTGGTGAGTCCAAAGCGCCTTCCGAGGTCTGCGAGCTGGTCGAGCAGCGCTTGCCTTCTGGGGGCGTCGAGGGGGCCGAGGGGCTCGTCCAAGAGGAGGATCTTCGGATCCGCGGCGAGGGCCCTGGCAAGGGCAAGGCGCTGGGCTTCACCGCCGGAGAGCGTGGGCGCGCGCTGCTTTTCGTAGCCGGCCAGGTCCACGACCTCGAGCAGCTCAGCGATCCTCCGTCTGCGACCCGCCCGCGTCCCGCCCTTCGTGCGCCGCTTCAGGACGAAGTCGATGGTTCCGGCGACGCTCAGGTGCGGCCAGAGGGCCGCGCCCTGGAAGAGGAACCCGACGCCACGGCCTTCGGGCGGCAGCACGAGGGTCCGGCCGCTGGACGCGGTTTGCCCAAAGAGCTGGATCTCGCCCGCGCTTGGGGTCACAAGGCCCGCGATGGCCCGCAAGAGAGAGGTCTTGCCAGAGCCGGAGGGGCCAACGAGGAGAACGTGCTCCTCGGGGGCCACTTCGAGGTCCACCGAATCCAGCAAGACTTTCTTGCCGGCATGAACGGTCAGGCCCGCGCACCGGATGGCGGATGCCGTAGGGATCGTGTCGCTAGCCATGGTGTCAAGGAAGCAGGCGCAGGCGCACCTTGGAGAAGAGGGACCAGAGGGCGCCCGGGAGGAGGATGGCGAAGATGACCAAGAGGGCGAGGGCGGAGACGAAGTCATCCCGGCCAAAGTGCACTGCGTTGAAGACGCGGAACATCGCCGTGTCGTTGGCGGCGGGCACCAGCACGGCCGCGTCGAGCTCGCGCATCGAGAGGGCGAAGATCGCGATCCAGGAGCCCACCAGGGAAGGCCAAATTCCCGGGGCGACGATTCGGAAGAGTCGAGAGACCGGGCCCGCGCCTGCGAGGCGCGCGGACTCCTCAAGGCGAGGGCTGAACGAGGCGACGGCGCCGGAGATGATCAGGATGGGGATAGCCGCAAAGCGGCCCACGTAGAGGAGCGTGACCAAGGTAGGAGAATCGTAGAGCCTCGCCGACCAGTCGTTGTTCCAGAGCACGATCGTGCCGATGCCAAAGAGCGTTGCAGGCACCACGAGGGGCAGGAGGAGACCCACCTGGAGCAGCCGGCCAAAGCGGCCGCGTTGCACAGCGTGTCCTAGGATCAGTCCGAGGGGGAGGCAGAGCATGGCCGTGGCGAAGGCGATGAGCATGCTCGAGGCGAGGCTTCCCCGGGAGAGCTGGAAGGCGCGGCCGAAACTCGCCTTGAAGTTGCGCGTGAACACCGGGATGCCGCCGCCCTTGTCGGACATGTCATCGGCTTCCCCCGCGGCGATGGCGGCCTGGACCTCGGGGGCGTTCTTGTTCATCGAACGCTGGCGCCCGAGTCCGCTGGGCGGGGCGAGCTTCTGCGGAACGGTTCCCTTGATGCCGGCGGCCTCGAGGGCGGCCTGCTGGGCTTTGGTCACCAAATCCTGACGCGCCTGATTGGCCGCGTCGGTGTTGCCCGCGGCCGCGGCGCCGGGGTCGACCGCCGTGGGGGCATTCTGGGCCGCCCCGCCGCCCTGGAGCCAGGCGGCCCGGCGAATGGAGATGCCGCTGAAGACCCTCGGGCCGCCGCCGGCTTCGTAGGCGAGCCGGCCAATGGGAACGAGGGAGGCGACGGTCACCACGAGGGCGCAGAACAGGGTCGCGGGGACGCGCCAGGGGCCCAGTGGCAAACGGCCCGGCGCTTCGAAGCGTCCGTCGATGGTCCCATGGCGGCCGCTTTGGCGCAGGACAAACAAGGGCAGCAGGGCCACGAGGGTCAGCGCGATGAGGGGCAGAGCGGTCGCGACGGCGCGGGCTTCTTTCCCGTCGATCTGCCAGGTACTGAAGATCTCACCGGCGTAGACGTTGAACTTCTTGCCGACCGCGGAAACGTAGTCGGGGAGCGCGAACTCGTTGATCGAAACGATGAAGCTGAGCACGGCCGCCCCCAGGGCCGATGGCAGGACCAGCGGGAAGGCGAGGCCCAGGGCGCCACCCAATCCGCCCGCGAGGCGAGCGGCCTCTTCGCGGCGGGCGTCGATGCGCTCGGCGGCCCGGGCCGTGAAGAGGCTCACCAGGGGAAACGTCGAGAACCCGAGGATCAACGCGCACATGAACGGGCCCCGCAGCGGCAGCATCATCGTCCAAGTCATGGCAAGCATGATTGGCGGGATGAGGATCGGGACGATGCCAAGCATGCGCATCGCCCCAGCCCCGAAGACGTTGGTCCGCGCGACGAGGAAACCAAACGGCATTCCAATCAACAGGGCAATGGCGCTGGACCCGAGTCCCAAGAGGGCGGTGCGGGAGAGCAGGGCCACGGTGCGGTCGTCAATCAGAGCGGACACCGCCCCCGGCTCATCGGAGAGCCGCAGCATCATCACGGCGATCGGCGCCAGGCCGAGGACCGCGAACGCGATCAGCGCAACGCCCGTCAGGGCGCGGCTCGGTGCAGCAGCTGGTGCGCGAAGGCTCATGGAAGAGTGTGGGGTTCGAACTGGCGACGATCGTTTCGTGCGGCCTTCTAGCGGACGAAGATGCCCTTGAGCTCTTCGCTTCTCTGCGCGATCGTCTTCCCAAGGCCCGTGTAGTCCACGTCCATGGCTTTGAAATCGCCGATCTTCCCCACGTAGTCAGGGCGAGGGACGTCGTCACGTACGGGAATCTGAGCGGAGCGAGAGTTTGCCAGGCGCTCCTCGATTTCGCGCCGGAGCACCCAGTCGATGAACTTCTTGCCTGCTTCTGGATGGGGCGCATTCTCGAGCAGCATGACGGTGTTCGGGATCAGGAGAGTGCCGATGCCTTCACCGTCCTTGGCGAGGCAACCTTCCGCAGCGGATTGGTCGGGGTACACCCGGCGAACGGGCTTGCCGTCCATGCGCGATACGTTGAAGTCGTCGGTGTCCGTCCAGGCCCAAGCGAGCTCGCCGCTTTCGACGCTCTTCATCGCTTGGCCGTTGCTGCCGAAGAGGTTGACCTTCTCTTCGTTATTGCCGGCCACCAGGTCGTTCATGAACTGGGTCGTCCAGTCTTCGCCCATGACCTGGTAGAGCGCGGTGGCGTGGGTGAGCGTCGTGCCCGTCTGGGGGCGCGCGATGCCGCCTTTACCCGCCCACTTTGGATCGAGCAGGTCCAGGGTGCCGGTGGGGTCCTGCCCCTCGGGCACCAGATCGGTGTTCACGATCAGGACCCGGGCCCGGGCAGCGAATCCGGTCCAGCGGCGCTCGGGGTCCCGGAAGGCCTCGGGGATGTCCTTGGCGCTGGGGGAGTCGTAGGGGGCCAGGAGGCCGAGTTCGGCCAGGCGGATGGTCTGGGCGATCTCGTTGTTCCAGAACACGTCCGTGCGGGGCCGGGACTTCTCTTCGATGATGGCGCGCACGTGGCCGACGGTCTTCGTCTGCTCGATGTCGTACTGGGCCTTGACGACCAGCCCAGTTTCCTTCTCGAACTCGGCCATGAGCTCCTCGGAGAAGATCTGGTCGAGGGAGACACGGACCACGAGGTCGGGTTCCTTGCCGCATCCAATGGCGCCCAGGGAGGCCGCCAGCAGGGCGATGGTGGCGGGGCGGGGCAGGCGGGCCCGGAGGGAGTCGAG
>CAJXRJ010000705.1 GCA_913058555.1 uncultured bacterium | reverse complement strand
GAGATCATGCCTAGTCTCGTGGGCTCGGAGATGTGTATAAGAGACAGGATCAACGGCGAATGCGATCACTTGCCTGACTCTGCTGGGGCGCGCTTGCCCTTTGCCGCCTTGGGCGCTTTGCGCGCGGGCTTCATCTTGTAGTGCTTCGCCACCATCTGGCGAAAGCGGGGCTCCTGGGCCGTGCGCTTGCTTTTCTCGTCGATGGTCGGCGCTCCGACCATGCCCGGCCCGTTCACGGGCGCGTAGGCGGCGTACTTCACGTCCGATTCTTTGTCGGCGCTCAGGAAGGGCTTGATCGTCAGGACCTCGAAGGGAACGAGGTACTGCTCTTGGTTGGCTTCCACCGTCACGTACGCGATGCGGCCCTCGTCACAGTTGACGACCAGGTGACCGATACTCGAGAAGGCCTTGTCTTCCTTCGGACCATAGATGTCGAGCCCATGAAGGTTCGACGCAAGGTGGTGACGGGCCCCTTTCATAGCCGCTGCGCGCGCGGCGGCCGTCGTCTCCTCCGCGGTCTTCTTGTCCATGCCCTTCTTGGCATCACCAAGGCGCTTCGCCGCAGCTTCCACGGCTCCGCGACCCACGAGGTTCTTGATGTTCTTCTCTTCGAAGGAAGGGATCGCATTGAACTTGGCCTCGGTGTGCTTCACGCTCGCAACCCGATCGCCTTCTTCGTTCTCAGACCACTGGATGTCATCCCAGGAAATGGCCCGAAGCGTGTCGCCGACGGAGCCAACACCGCCGCTCGAGATGATGACGTGGGTGATGAGCCCGTTGCTGCTATCGACGACGAAGTTGTGTATGTCGCCGAGGTCGGCCTTCTTGTCGCCGTCGTTCGTCCAAAGGTCCATTCCCAGGATCTCTTCGTCCCGGTGGAAGTTGCGGCTCTTCGAGGCATCGGATTCCTGGGGGGCCTTGGCCATCGGAGCCTTTTCCTGGCGCACTTTCTTCACCCCTTGTTCGCCGACTTGGGCGAGCGCAGAGGTGGAGAGGAGGCCGAGGGCGAGGGCGTAAGTAGAAAGTCGGTGATTCATGATGAAGTCCATGTCATTCGTCACAGCATCCACCGGCAGGAGGGAATCTCCATCCGGGGGGCGCGAGCGTGGACGAGGACGCTGGCGCAGGTGAGAAGGACTATGGACTCGACACGTGCGGTTCCCATGGAAACCGGGTCAAGGCCCCTTCACTCCCCCCTGCGCTTCTGCGCAGAATTCATGATTCAGCCACTGGTGATGCCTAGATCGGCCACAAGCGGTAGGTGATCCGATGCGGCACGGGCCAATTTCAGGCGCGAAGGCTGGAGGCTTCGGATCACCAAATCCCCCCGCACGTAGAGGGAGTCCAGCGCGCGAAGGGGCCGAACGGCAGGGAACGAGCGATGGGGCTTTCCGATGGAGTGAAAGCCATGGGGAACAAGCGACTTCCCCAGGTTGCCCCATACATCGTTGAAGTCACCGGCGATCAAGATCGGCGTGCGGGCATGCAAGCCCACGAAGGGGTGAGATGCCAGGAACTTCTGTAGCTGCAACTTGCGCTCGATGCCGGACAGGCCAAGGTGCAGATTGAAGACATGCAGGCTCCGCGACTTGCCGGGCCCCGTCTTGATCCGCAGCCGCGCATGGAGAATGCAGCGCCGCTTCTTGGGTGGAATCGTGACGTCAACGTTCTCCACCGACGTCAGAGGGAAGCGGCTGAGGATCGCGTTGCCGTACTCGCCGCCCTTCCCCAACTTCTTCACGTTCGTGAAGTAGGCCCGGTGGCGCATCCCCAGGAGATCCCCCAGGCGCTCCACCTGGCGCTCGTTCTTGAGCTTGGGCGCCCCCTGGGCCACCTCCTGGAGCAGGACGACGTCCGCACCATAGTGGGCGATCACCTCCGCCGTTCTCGCGGGATCGTACCTGCGATCTAGTCCACCGACGCACTTGTGGATGTTGTAGGTGACGGCTCGGAACTGCATAGGCAAGAATAATGACGGATACTGCCACCCGATTCCCAGGCCAACTTCGTGGATGGCTGCCAGCCCCTCATGATCGACCCTTTTTTGATCGCACTTACCGCGTCAAGCGTGCTCTCTGCACTCCTGACTGCGGGCAAAATTGCTTTCCACTTGGTTGTGATCGGCTGGGTCCTCCTGCGCCGCCCGCGGTTTCAGTCCTCCACTCTCTCATGGGTGATCGTCATCGTGGCCTGGCCCTACTTCGGTGCCTTGATCTACCTGTCCTTTGGCGAAGTACGCCTGGGTCGCCGTCGCCGCCGACAGTACGAGGAGATTCAGAACCGAGTGAGGAAGACCAGCGCCAAGGCTTGGTCCGCAGTCCCCTACCCAAAGCTGGCGCCCCATTACCAGCCCATCGCGACCCTGGCGGAGTCTGTGGCAGAGACCGTGCCACGCAGCGGGAACCGAGCAGAGCTGATCGGTAACTCGGACGAAGTCATCGACCGGATCGTCGAAGACATCGACGCGGCGACCGAGCACTGCCACCTGCTCTTCTACATTTTCCTTGCCGACGACACGGGAAGGAAAGTCGGGGGCGCCCTGGAACGCGCCGTGAAACGTGGCGTCCCGTGCCGACTTTTGGTGGATGGGGTTGGCTCCCGGGACTTCCTCAGCTCCGGCCTGATGACCGGGCTGCGGGCCGCGGGTGTGAAGGTCACGGAAGCCCTGCCCGCGAACCTATTGCGAGCGATGTTTGCTCGACTGGATCTACGCAACCACCGCAAGCTCGTCATCGTCGACGGCCGCGTGGGCTACACCGGATCCCAGAATGTCGCGGACGCCAACTACATGTCCAACGAGGAGTCGGCCCCCTTCGTGGATGTGATGATGCGTATCACCGGACCGGTGGTGCGGGACCTGCACGAGATCTTCGTGGTGGACTGGTTCTTGGACGCGGACGAGCCCCTTGAGGGGCTCTTGGACGTTCCGAATGACGCCATCCCCGACGGCGTCCCTATCCAGGTCTTGGGCACCGGGCCGGGCTCCGTGAACGAGGCGATGGTCCAGATCATCCTCTCGAGTCTGCTGATGGCGCGGGAGGAGATCATCATGAGCACGCCCTACTTCATCCCCGATCAAGCAACGTTCTCCGCCTTGATCACCGCCGCCCGCCGGGGGATCGAGACGATCTTGATTCTACCGGCGAGGAGCGACCGCCCCCTGGTGCACGTGGCCAGTCGCAGCTACTTCCAAGGACTCCTCGAAGCAGGGGTTCAGATCTTCCAGTTCACGGAAGGCACCCTGCATTCCAAGACGATCACGGTCGATCGCACCCTCGCTCTCGTCAGCACGGCCAACCTCGATCGACGCAGCTTCGAGCTCAACTTCGAGGTCTCCACGCTCGTCTATGACTCCGATTTCGCGAGTCAGCTGCGCTTGCTCCAGAAGGGCTACCTCGACGACTCGAAGCCCATTGACCCCCATGCCTGGAAGCGCCGCGGCTGGACCCGCCGCATCGTCGAAAGCCTCGCCGGAACGCTCAGCCCCCTGATGTAGGGCCGTTCGGTAGCAGCCCCGCGACCAAGCCCTCGAGCACGCCGCCCGTGCGGTAGGCGTCCGTTCGCGACTTCATGTCCCTAACGCGGGAACGCAGGGCCAGGTCGTCGGCCGCCGTGATGATTCTCCCCGCCATGCGATCTGGGCCGTCGCTCGACTTCGTGCCGAGGACGCTCAGCCCTTTTGCAGCAAGCCGTGCGGCGCAGCCGTCCTGGTCATTCAGGCCCCCGGAGTAGGTGACGGTGGGCAGCCCGAACTCCAGCGCCTCGTGGATGCTGTGGATACCGCCGTGGTGAATCGCGACGTCAGCGACCGACAAGGCGCTGAGCTGCGGAGCCCAATCAAACACCTCCATGTCTGTCTCTTATACACATCTGACGCTGCCGACGATATGCAGTGTGTA
>CAJXRJ010000704.1 GCA_913058555.1 uncultured bacterium | reverse complement strand
GGGATTGTGGCGGTTTCGTGCGGGGCGAAGGCCAAAGTGCGGAGCCAGCTTGGTCGGCTACCACCCGCTTGTGATCTCCTTCGCCAAGACGCAGGAGTGCCTGAGGTTCATTAACAGTCCAGGGAACACGGTAAGCCCAGAGGGCACCGAAGACTACGTTCGCGAATTAGCGCCGCTCCTGAAGCCGCGACTTTCGCGCGTGACACCTCGGGGTAACAGTGCCTTCGCGAAGCAGGCAATCTTTGACGCGTGCGACGACGAGCACTTGCACTACGCGTTCGACCGAGGGGATCACTCCCCACACGAACGGCTGCCGCTAGCTGTGCCCAGTACCGCGTCGTAGCATCTTCAGTCAGTCGGGTCGGGTCGCCCCTGCCGCGAGGTGCAAACTGATTGAAGTTGCTACGACTCGGTACCGATCGGGGATCTCCGGGCACCGTCACCGGGGCGGGACCTCACGGGTCGATTCGACGTACTTCGGAGACGACCTCCAATCAAAGATCCACAGGAACCGACGCATCCTCTTCTCGCGCAGTCCGGCGTTCGTATCGATCTGCTCCTTGTGCGTCTGGAACAGCCCCCAGAGGTAGGAGTTGAAGTCGTGGCGTTCGTACATTCTGCGATCGCTGTCGTAGCGGTTGATGGTCGCGTCGACGAACCCGAAGAGCGGGAGGTAGGCGTCGATGTCGGCCTCGACAAATCCATCCGGAAAACCCTCATCGTCGGACTCGGCGAACACGTTCAATTGAGTGCGTGCGAGGGGGATCACGCTGACGTCGTACAGTTCCTCGTGTTTCTCACCCTCCTGCTCATGCAAGAGGTCATCCGTCAGGCGCGCTCCTCTGGCGTGCCCCTTCAAATCGGTGAGCACATCGAAGTCGTAGTTGCTCGTGGCGCACCCGAAACAGGTGGCCGTGACCAGAATCAGCTCGGCCGCACGGCGAGCACAAATCCATCGCGCCATCCCGGCGATCTGCCGGTCGCACGGCCCGGACCGGCACCCGGTGATCGTGGCACTCGTCGTTGCTTTCGTTGCTTTCGTTCCCTGCTCTGCTGTGCCGAATTCGGTCTTCATGGTTTTCTCCTTCAATTCCGCCGGTCTGCCAGCACCTCCGAAGTGGGGCGGTCGCAACCCGGCTGGTTGCTTGTCCGTTTCGTTGCTGTTCCCTGGGAGGCCGGACGTGGTGGACCAACGCGTGCCGCGATTCCAACGCGTCGACTCGATCGCTCCTCAGGTTCGTGCGGGCCTGGTGGGCGCCACCGTCAGGCAGACCGAGCGCTCGGCGCCATGGCGAGCACCACCTTCCCACGGGCGTGGTGCCCCAGCATGTGGGCCACGGCCGCGGCGGCTTCCTCCAAGGGGAACACGCGGTCGGTGACGACACCGAGGCCACCGACGATCAGGGTCGCCAGCTCCCCGAGGTTCTCTCGGGTGACCCGGCAGCGGGCCCATCGCACGTCCGTGCGCAGGACGCCCAGCAACGCGGCATGGGCCATACGTGGCAGCCCCGAGAACCAGCCACCGCTGATCCCCATGCCGTTGGGCACCAGGATCCCTCTTGGTGCCAGGACGCGCACCGTTTTCGCGGGCGAGTGGTTCAGGACATTGTCTAGCACCACGTCGTAACGCGCGTCGCCGGCGACAAACTCCTCCCGGGTGTAGTCGACCACGTGATCCGCCCCAAGCTCCCGCAGGAAGTTCACGTTGCGCGTGCCGCACACGCCCGTGACTTCGGCGCCCAGGCGCTTCGCCATCCTCAGCGCAAACGTACCCACGCCGCCGGCCGCACCGTTGACCAGCATGCGTGTCCCCGGGCCAACCTCGGCCACGCGTACGGCGTCGAGCGCGGTCAGCCCCGACATCACGCAGGCTGCGGCGTCCTCGAAGCTGAGAGCCGCCGGCTTCAAGATGAGCCGCTGAGCCGGAACGGCCGTGAGCTCGGCGAAGGTCCCGACGCGCGCGTCGTCGAGTCCGGCGCCGAACACGGGGTCCCCCGATCGGAACTCAGAGACGGCGCTCCCGACGGCTTCGACGATTCCCGCCACGTCCGTGCCTCGCACCGGCCGCCTGGGACAGCGCAGGCCCATCTGGCCCCGCAGAAGGTACGGCTGCCCGATGATCGTCGCCCAATCGGGCGTATTCACACTGGTCGCCCGGACGCGCACCAGGACCTCATCGTCCTTCGGAATCGGCGGTTCGATCTCGGTCAGCGCGAGCACGTCTTCGGGGGCGCCGTAGCTCGATTGAACGATGGCCCTCATACTCCACGCACCTGCCGCGCCGATGAGGGGACGCACTCCACCCCGGCGGAGACCCGCGCAGCTCGCACGCGTGCTTTGCGGTGGAGGATCCACTCCACGAAGACCACGTTGACCACCCAGCCCGCGCCCATGAGCCAGGCCTTCATAAAGGCGTCCGGCTGCCCATTCAGGAGCGTCCAGGGGAGTAGGATTAGGACCTGGGTCCCTGCGCCCATTCCGATGGCGTAGGTGCGCATCATGCAAGCGCCGTGTCGCGCGTATTCCTGCCGCAGCAGCGCGCGGATACCCGACAGCGTCGTCGCGATCATGGCCGTGCCGAAGATGACGCGGAAGACGGAGAGCAGCTCGCCGTCGTAGGCAGGCAGGTCGTAGAAGGCCTCCATCCACAGGCCGGTCGTCGCCACGACGAGCGCGCTCGGCACGAAGATCGCGCCGCGCAGGCGGTGGCGTTTCGGCCGGCGACGAGAGCCGGCCGTGAACTGAAACGCTCCCAGGAATGCGAACAGGGCGCAGGCCACACCGTGCAGCGCGACCGGCACTGGCGCGTCGAAGAATCGCTGGTTCGCGGGCGTCACCTCGCCGCCGAAGGAGAGATGGAGCACGCGATAGACGCCGCCCAGCGCGGGAACGGCGGCCAGCAGGAGCAGTGAAGCGGGCACGAGCCACTCGCGCCGACGAGTGCCAGGATCGTGTGCCTCCGAGGGGGCCCGGGGAGTCAGTCGTTTCATGGGCCAGAAACTAGGCACCCACGAAGACCTTCACCATCGGTCCCGAGACCTGTTTTCCCCCCTACCCAGGGACCAGGAGGAGCTCGTACTTTCGGACGAGACGGCGCTCAAGCGCTATCGCATTCGCCGCGTCTCGTACGCCCAGATCGCGATCTCGACGCGGTTGCGCGCTGTGAGTTTCGTCATCAGGTTCGAGACGTGCGTCTTGACTGTGCTGAGGCTGATGTGAAGCTCCCGCGAGATTTCCGCGTTCGTCTTGCCACTCGCCACAGCGTGCAGCACTTCCTCCTCACGGCCCGTGAGCGGCTCGGTGGGCTGCACGGCGGGCGCTGTGGCGGAAGCTCCCGCGAACTCGTCGAGCAGCCGAGCGGTCACGCGAGGTGCGATGAGCGCGTCCCCCGCCGCCGCCGCCCGGATCGCTTCCGACAGGAGCTCGGGCCCCGCGTCCTTGAGTAGGAACCCGCGAGCGCCCGCCTTGAGCGCGGCGTACACGTAATCATCGAGGTCGAAGGTCGTGATCACGACAACGGCGAGCGGGTCCTCCACCTCGGGACCCGCCAGCCGCCGCGTCGCCTCGATGCCATCCATGCCGGGCATGCGTATGTCGAACAGGCACACGTCGGGCCGGACGTCGAGGGCCCGCTCGACCGCCTCGATTCCGTCGGCGGCCTGGGCGACAACCTCGATGCCCGCTTGCGCGTCGAGGATCATCGTGAGGCCGGTGCGGACGATCTCCTGATCGTCCGCGATGAGGACATGGATACTCATGGCGTGGCTTCGAAACCGCCAACGGGGAGGACTGCCGTGACCGTCCACCCCCGCTCGGATCCGGGGCTTGCTTCCAGGGTACCTCCGAGCAACTGCGCCCGCTCCGCCATCTGTCTCTTATACACATCTCCGAGCCCACGAG